>JAEDNZ010000140.1 GCA_016302215.1 Muribaculaceae bacterium | reverse complement strand
CACCGACGACGAGGGCTGGACCAAATACACCTTCACCTTGCCCGCCGATGCTCGCTATGTGGCCATACACTATGCCTCGTATGATGCCTTCGGCATCTTCATTGACGACCTGGTGTGCAGCCCGGCCGACAGCGACACCTCCATCGACAGCTACAATGTATATCGAGATGGCGTGCTCTTGGCCTCAGGCGTGGCCGAGACCGCTTACACCGACACCGCTGTTGACCTCAGCGCCGAGCATAGCTACAACGTAGCCATCGTGGGCTCTCGCGCCGGCGCTACGGCTGAGTTCCCATGGTCCAACACCGTCATCGTAGGCCGCACTGCCCTCACCGACCTTGAGGCCGCTACCCTGCAAGTGAGCACCGCCGCCGGCCAAATCATCGTCAGCAACACCGGAGGCGCTGATGTCACCATCTATAATGTGTCCGGAGCCATCGTGGCTCACTCTTGCGGCGATGCCTCCTTCGCCGTGCCCTCCGGCATCTACATCGTGCGTGCCGCCACCGCTACTGCCAAAGTGCTGGTGCGATAACACGCTCTTGCCTATCAGCCCGCGGCTGATAATGCCTTATAATTGCACCCGAGAAGTCCTCTTCTCGGGTGCTATTGTTATGGCCTGCGAGGCGTGCGGCTCATAGATGCTTATGCGAACGCCGAGGACGGGTCGTGCGGCGTGCATATCAGCCTGAAGATAGCATCGCCTCGCATACTGGCGCTAATTTGCTGATTATTAGCGCCTATGCTTCGTCTGACAAGCGGACACTTGTGTGTCGGATAGATTTGACGTCTGAGTGGCGGCGGGCATTGGTGATATAAAGAAGCCGCTCGCCGCGCTTCGATGAGGAGGCGCGGCGAGCCGGTATGGGATATGGCGTGAGGGGGGTTAATAGACGAGTGCCACGTTGTCAACCCAGAGGGTAAGTCCGAGTGTGCCTACGTAGGGCTCGCCGCTGCCGGCAGAGAACATCATCAGCATGTGTGTGGGGGTGGCATTGGCGTCGTCCCAGCCTTCTTCGATGACGGGCACGAGCTTGCCTTTGGAGTTGCGAGCATAGTAGCTCTTGTCTTTGGCTATGAGACCCATATATTTTTTGTACCAGGGCTTGCCGGTGATGTCACCGTAAGATATTGTCATCTCGTGTTTGTTGACCCATCCGTTGGTTGACTTGGAGTATAGCTGACGTGCTGTGCCCACGCGCTTGGCGTGCAGGTTGCCTTTCTCGTCTTCCCAGCGGCGTTGTAGCAGCAGGAATATCTCGGCGTTGTCGTGGCCTTGAAGTGTCTTTTGTTTGCTAAGGCCTGACGAGTAAGTGCGCTGGTTGGTGTTGGGGATGGTGAGCTTGTAGTCAAAGCGCAGGGCTTTGGGTCGCTTGGTGAACGGCACACCCATCTCCATCTTTGACATGGGGTTGGAGGTGGATTTGATAGGCTCGAACATACGTCCGAGGAATATGGTGCCGGCGACTACCACGTCAATGTTGATGAGGCCTATCGCTTTGCAGTGCTCCATCACGGTGGTGAGCTTGGCGCAGCGGTTGCCGCCATCGCGCGTGTCGGGAAAGACGGCGTTGCTGGTCTTGGTGATGCCCATCACTTTGGCATATACGTTGGATGTGGCCCAGGGGCTTCCGCCGGTGGGCGTGTAGGCCGAAGCACCATTGATGGTGGCGTTAGGGCCTATCTCGTAGATGGTCTTTTGGTTGCCGCCGATGACGCCGGATTCTTTGATGTGGCGTGTCACCCAATTGCTGAAGTCGCCGAATTTGATGTTTTCTACGTGCTGTGCCTCGGCGGCGGGGGCTGTAGTGGTTATGATGGTAAGTGCTGAGATTAGTGCAGCGTTGAGTAATCTTACTTTCATAAGATGTGTGATGATTGTGATGAAAATTTTTTGCAAATTTAATATTTTTGCAACGAACGCGAGCACAAATTCGACCAAACGGCGAATAAATAGGCATTTTGTGCCACTATTTTTAGCCGAATGACACTTCCTTGAAGGCGTAACGACGCAGTTGGCCGTCGGCGGCGCGCAAAGTGATAATGCCGTCGGCGGCGACATCGGCTATTTCGGCGAGGAAGCGCTCACCGCTGCCGGTGTCAATGTAAGGGTGCAGCCCGGTGCCGCGATATAGCTTGGCAAAGTATCGGCGGCGCAGCGCTGCGGTGTCGTAGCTGCGGGTGTCGGCGATGATGGTGTCGCAGAGCTGTTGCAGCAGAGGCTCGAGCGCGGTGGTGCGGCCGTTGAGCTGTATTAGTGACACGGGGTTGGGCGCGTCAGAAGTGAATTGGCGCTGGTTCACGTTGAGGCCAATGCCCACGATGGTGTGCTGTATCTTATTGCCTGAGAGCGAGTGCTCGATGAGTATGCCGCATATCTTCTTGTCGGCGACGTATATGTCGTTGGGCCACTTGATTTTGGCGCAGAGAGGGTGGGGCAGCAGCGTGTCGAGCACGTCGGCGATGGCGAGCGACACCGCCATGGAGATTTCAAATTGGCGTGCCGGCGCCAGCTCGGCGGGCCTGAGCAGCATCGAGAAGGTGAGGTTAGCGCCCGGCTCGGCTTCCCAGCTGTTGCCGCGCTGGCCGCGGCCTGCGCTTTGTGTGCGGGCTGCCACCACATCGCCGTCGGCCATCAGCGGGGCTTGCGAGGCGATGTAGGTATTTGTTGACTCGCAGGAGTCGAGCCACTCTATCATTTGATGTCAATCTGTCGGCTGCCGTCGGCGAGCTCGGTGATGTGCACCGTGACGGTGTCGTCGGGCAAGATGTCTTGAATGCGTTCGGGCCACTCGATGAGACACACGGCGCCCGAGTCAAAGTAGTCTTCCACGCCGATGTCAAAAGCCTCGTCGAGGCTCTCGAGCCGATAGAGGTCAAAGTGGTAAATCAGCTCGGCGGTGGTGTCGGAGCGGTATTCGTTGATGATGGAGAACGACGGCGAGTTGACGTCTTCGTCAGTGACGCCGAGGGCTTTGGCAAGCTCGCGGATGAAGGTGGTCTTGCCGGCGCCCATCTCTCCGTAGAAGGCATATACTGTCTCATCGCCCATGAGCGCTACAAATTGGCGGGCTGCCTCAGGCAGCTCTGCGAGTGATTGTATGTGGATAGTGGTATGTTGCATAGCGATAGGGGTGAATGGGGAAATTTTGTGTTATTTTGGATTTAGAGTGATCAGGGGCACGAGCATCTCCTCCATAGAGATGCCTCCGTGCTGGAAGGTGCCCTCGTAGTATTGCACGTAGTAATTGTAGTTGTTGGGGTAGGCAAAGAAGTCGCGCCCCATGGCGAAGATGTATGTCGATGAGACATTGGGAGCGGGCAGGCCGTAGCGTTCGGGCTTTTTGATTTCATACACTTGCTTGGCGTTGTAGCTGAGGTTCTTGCCGAGCTTGTAGCGCAGGTTGGTGGAGGTGTTACGGTCGCCGATGACCTTGATGGGGTTATCGACGCGCACGGTGCCGTGGTCAGTGGTGAGCACGATTTTATAGCCTGAGGCGGCGATTTTCTTGAATAGCTCGAGCGATGACGAGTGCTTAAACCACGACTCGGTGAGAGAGCGGTAGGCGGCGTTGGTCGATGCCAGCTCGCGTATCATCTTTGACTCTGTGCGCGCGTGCGAGAGCATGTCGATGAAGTTGAGCACCACCACATTGAGGTCAAAAGCCATCAGATGGGTGAAGTCGCGCAGCAGCTTGTCGCCGGCGGCCGAGTCGTTGATTTTGTTATATGAGAATTTGTACTTCTTGCGGTATCGTGTAATGAGCGAGTCAATGAGCGGCGATTCGTTGAGGTTCTTGCCCTCGTCAGAGTCTTCGTCAATCCATAAGTCGGGATAGAGCCGTGCTATCTGTGAGGGCATCAGTCCGGAGAAGATGGCGTTGCGCGCATATTGAGTGGCGGTGGGCAGTATCGAGGTGTAGAGCTGCTCGTCAAAGGTGAAGTAATCGCCTAATAGGGGCTTGATGCTGCGCCATAGGTCGAGGCGGAAGTTGTCAATAAGGATGAAGAACACTTTGTCGCCGGCATCAAGCAAGGGGAACACCACATCGGGCATCACGCGCGGGCTGAGCAGCGGCGCCTCTGCCGTGGGGCCGTCATTGCCTACCCAGTCCTCATAGTTGCGGCGCACCCATTTGCTGAAGATGGTGTTGGCCTGAGCCTTTTGCATGGCGAGCATATCGTCCATGTTGGTGTCGGTGGCCGCAAGCTCCATTTCGCGATATACGAGCTTGCCGTAGAGGGCATACCAGTCGTCGATGGTGGAGGCATCGTCAATGAGCGACGACAGCGTCATAAATTCTTGCCTATAGTCTTGTGCAGCCTGCACTGACACCAACTCGTCGCTGTGGAGTTGCTTTTTGATGGCGATTAGTATCTGGTTAGGGTTGACGGGCTTGATGAGGTAGTCGGCGATTTTGCTGCCCACGGCCTGGTCCATGATGTTTTCCTCTTCGCTCTTTGTAATCATAATCACGGGTATCTGGGGCTGTGATTGCTTGATTAGGGCGAGCGTCTCCAGGCCGGTGAGACCCGGCATATTTTCGTCGAGTATTATCAGGTCAAAGTTGGTGTTGGATACCATCTCGAGGGCATCGCGGCCATTATTGGCAGTGGCCACGTCATAGCCTCTGTTGCGCAAGAAGAGCAGGTGAGGCTTGAGCAGGTCAATCTCATCGTCGGCCCATAAGATGTTAAATTTATTGTTCATATCGTAGGTGGAGAGATGTTAGTTGATAAGGTCGTCATCATCGCCTTCGCTGCCCGGGGCGTATGTGGGCAGAGGATTGGACTGCGCCGGAGCCGGCTTTGTGGGCTTGGC
>JAEDNZ010000139.1 GCA_016302215.1 Muribaculaceae bacterium | reverse complement strand
CAGATGAATTCTGACACCTTCACCAATCATATAATACCGCATTATCGCCGTATGTTTGCCGTTGCGTATGCCATTATGCGCAACAGCGACATCGCCGCCGACATAGTGCAAGATGCCATGACCAAGCTGTGGGAGCAGCGCCTCGCACTCGATGACATTCACAACAGCGAGGCCTACTGCGTGACGGTAACTCGAAGGCTGTGTCTCAACGCTCTGCGCAACTCCTCGTCTGCGCCTGCCACTATTGATATCGACACCTGTCAGCTATCTGATGATAGTGTACTCCCCACAGAGCAGCGCGAAAGCCTACACCGCATAGCACTGGTGATGAGCCGCCTCCCGCTCCGACAGCGCCGCGTGCTGAAGCTCAGCGCCGTCAGCGGCCTCGACAACGACGAGATAGCCTCTGTGATGGGGCTCTCGGAGGGCAACGTCAGGCAGCTGCTGCACCGCGCCCGCCTACGTTTTAAAGATTTATTTGACAATTGCCAATAAGAATATTATATTTGCACCAACAATAATCGCAGCATCGCTACTCCTATGACTAATGACGCTCACATATCAGAGATACGCAACCTGCTAAGCCTATATTACGACGGCTGCGGCACACCAGCCGACCGGCAGCGCCTCGCCGCGCTGCTCGCCGACACCGCCATAGAGTTGCCCGCCGACATCGCCGCCGACGCTGCCCCATTCTTAGCGCTCGCCGCAGCTGCCGACACCGCCACGCCGCCACCACCGGCATGGCTCGAAGACAGGCTCAAGGCCATCACCGTCACCGCTGAGAGGCCGCGCCGCCGCAAACGCATAGCCGCATGGCTCTCTGTCGGTGCCGCCGCGGCAATAGCGCTGCTGCCCCTATTTGTGAGCAACGATGCAGAGCCTGACGCCGCCTCCGTCACATCGTCGCCGTCAACGCCGATAGTGGCGCAAGTGCACATAGCTGACGAGCACGACAGCGCCGCCGAGCCGGCCACGCTCACAGCTGAAGCGTCAGCACCTAAGGCCGCCTCGGCGGCTCGCCATCACACCGCCACGACGCGACGAGCCACGGAGGCGCATCACAACCATGATATCGCTCACGCTGACCTGCCACGCTCCACCATCGTCATCACAGACCCCGACCAAGCGGCTTACATCACGGCCAACGCCATCGATGTGCTCGCTCGCACCCTCGATGCTCAAATGTCAATCCTCTACAAATAACATAAGCAATGAAACGCATAATCTCTCTTTTCGCCATACTCATCACGGCAGCTGCAGCGCTGTCAGCCCAACAATCCACGCTGCTCTTTGCAGACCAAGCTAATATGCCAGGCGTCACTTCGGTATATATAGGCCCCGAGGTGCTACGCTCTGTCGGCTCATCGTCGGTGATTACCTCTCGCATAGGTAGCGTAGCAAAGCTCATTGACACTATTTCCTCACTCGAAGTGGTGTCGTGCGCCGAAGAGGGCACGGCCATGCTCGTAGCACTCGAATGTAACGATGTGCTGAAACAGGGCGACTGGACTCAACTCGTCAACTTCTCGTCAGGCAACGAAGACCGATCCGTCATATACGGCCGCCGTAGCGCCCCGCACAGCGCCGTTAGCGACACCACATCTTACAACGAAGTGGTGGTGCTGGTGACTGACAAAAACTCTGTCACCGCTGTGCATATCTCCGGCAAACTCAATATCAGCGATGTGCTCAACAACTGCCTACCACACCGCTACTCTGAGTGAAAATGCGCCCTTCGCCTCGCGGCGGCACCGGCTTCACTCCGCAGTGAGCTGCCTATGGATGTCATCATCGGGCCAATAGCCCCACGACTCCACTATCTTGCCGTCGGTGACACGAAAATTTTCCAACGCCTCAAATGTGATATGCCTCCCGCTTGCCGCCACGCCTTGGCACATAGCTGAGTGCGTGCCCTCAAAGCGTATGCGCGTGGCCACCATCTCGCCCTCCGCAAAGAGGTCGAGAATTGTCACCTTCATGCCAGGAAACTGCTCACGCACCATTTTCAAGATGGCCACTGCATCAGCATTGCTGCGCGCCGACGGCTGCCATCTATACACAGCAAAATCACCCCCGCCGTGTCGGTGGAGGTGATCTCGTAATGTGTGTATGTATAGCGTGTGAGCGCTGATAGTAGGCCGTGGCTTACATCATGCCGCCCATGCCACCCATACCGCCGGCAGGCATTGCCGGTGCGGGGTTCTCTTCTTTCTTGTCGGCGATGACACACTCTGTGGTGAGGAACATACCGGCTATCGAAGCGGCATTTTCCAGAGCCACACGTGTTACCTTAGCCGGGTCGATGACGCCAGAGGCGAGGAGGTTCTCGTAAGTGTCGGTGCGAGCGTTGTAGCCAAAGTCGGCTTTGCCCTCACGCACCTTTTGCACCACTACGGCGCCCTCTACACCGGCATTTGCTGCTATTTGACGCAGAGGCTCCTCGATGGCGCGACGCACGATGTCGATACCGGTCTGCTCGTCGTCGTTAGCGCCTTTGAGGCTGTCGAGAGCTGCGAGGCAACGAATGTAAGCCACACCGCCGCCGGGGACGATACCTTCGGCAATAGCGGCACGAGTAGCGCTCAGTGCATCATCTACGCGGTCTTTCTTCTCCTTCATCTCCACCTCGGAGGGTGCACCTACGTGGAGCACGGCAACGCCGCCCGAGAGCTTGGCGAGGCGCTCCTGGAGCTTCTCGCGGTCATAGTCGCTCTTGGTCTGGGCGATTTGGGCCTTTATCTGTGCCACACGGTCAGCGATAAGCTCGCTGTTGCCGTCGCGGTTGACGATGGTGGTGTTCTCCTTGTTGACGGTAACCTTGTTGGCGGTGCCGAGGTCTTGCATGGTAGCGTTGGCCAATTGCATACCCTTCTCCTCTGAGATAACGACGCCACCGGTGAGGATGGCGATATCCTCGAGCATCTCTTTGCGACGGTCACCGAAGCCCGGAGCCTTCACAGCGCAAATCTTCAGTGAGCCGCGCAGACGGTTGACCACCAGGGTGGCGAGAGCCTCTTGCTCCACGTCTTCTGCGATGATGAGCAGCGGGCGTCCGCTCTGTGCTGTTGCCTCGAGCACGGGCAGGATATCCTTGAGGTTGGACACCTTCTTATCGTAAAGCAGGATATAGGGATTGTCCATGACGCACTCCATCTTCTCACCGTCGGTGACGAAGTAAGGCGAGATGTAACCGCGGTCAAACTGCATACCCTCTACCACCTCGATAGTGGTCTCGGTGCCTTTAGCCTCATCTACGGTGATGACGCCTTCTTTCTTGACCTTCTCCATAGCTTCTGCCACGAGGCGGCCGATAGTCTCATCGTGGTTAGCAGATACGCGAGCCACATCCTCTATCTTCTTGAAATCGTCGCCCACAGGCTCGGCGATAGCCTTGATATTCTCCACTACCTTAGCCACGGCCTTGTCAATACCGCGCTTGAGGTCCATGGGGTTAGCGCCGGCTGTCACGTTCTTGAGGCCCACGTTGATGATAGCCTGTGCAAGCACTGTAGCGGTGGTGGTGCCATCGCCGGCATCGTCGCCGGTCTTTGACGCTACTTCCTTTACGAGCTGGGCGCCCATATTCTGGAAGGGGTCCTCAAGCTCTACCTCGCGAGCCACGGTGACGCCGTCCTTGGTGATGTGGGGAGCGCCGAATTTCTTGTCGATGATGACATTGCGGCCTTTAGGGCCGAGGGTGACCTTGACGGCATCAGCAAGAGCGTCAACGCCTTTTTTGAGCTCTTCGCGAGCCTGGATATTGAATTTGATGTCTTTTGCCATAATTGTTGTGTTTGATTTGTGTTAGTGTGTGAGATTAAGAAAGTTTTATTTGACGATGGCCAGGATTTCGTTTTGGCGCATTATCAGCACCTTATCGCCGGCGCCGAGATCTACCTCTGTGCCCGCATATTTGCCGTAAAGCACGACATCGCCTTCTTTGACGACCATCTCTTCGTCTTTGGTGCCGGTACCGGCAGCTAAAACGGTGCCCTTGAGGGGCTTCTCCTTTGCTGAATCAGGAATGATAATGCCTGATGCGGTGACTTCTTCTGCCGCAATGGGGCGGATAAGCACGCGGTCGGCAAGTGGTTGTAGTTTCATGATTGTATATACTTTTAGGTTGATTATTTTTGTTGTCTATCTTGCTATATGCATATTCTGTGCCAAAAACACAATTTTGGCGCGCAAGGACTCAAAAAAGTCGCTCGCACGCCAAAATATCGTTCTATTTACAATCGCGTAACCACCTGATTACCTGACCGTAATCATCGTGCCGGCGCTATGAGCCGTCAGCTCCGGCGCCAACTGCGACTGCAGCGTGGCGATGCCCGAGGTAAACGTCCCTGACACCCCGGCTGTCATATCGATAGCGAGATTATACACGCCGCGAGGCAGCCTGTCGATAAAGATATTGGTTGCGCTATCGCGGTTCTCGCGATAGAAGCTCAAGCCCTCGGCGCGTATATACCCCGGCAGCTGCTCGGTAGGCTCAAGGGTGGCGGGGCGCTCGTCAATAATGGTGACATACTGCATATCGCGCTTGACATCTATGGTGAGCACCACCTGCACGCGGTCGCCGCGACGCATCACCGACGCCTCTCGCCACCCGCCGGCAGCGGCATCATCGCGCACCATAAAGCTCTTTCTGATGGCGATATCGTCAGTGGCATGCGCCGCGATAGCGGTGGCGGCATCGGTGCGCAACGTCATCACCGAGCCGTATGACGGCACCTGCTGCATCGGCGTCACCGTGAGCTCGGCGCCGGCTGCCGCCGCCGGCAGAGTGGCTATGATATATCCGGTAGCGGCAGCCACCCG
>JAEDNZ010000138.1 GCA_016302215.1 Muribaculaceae bacterium | reverse complement strand
GCAATGAGTTTGTAACCCTTGCCGTGGATGTTGATAATCTCGATGGAGGGGTCGTCCTTGAGGTGCTTGCGCAGCTTGGTGATATAGACGTCCATAGAGCGAGCGTTGAAGTAGTTGTCGTCAATCCAGATGGTCTTGAGGGCGAAGTTGCGCTCGAGGATAACGTTGACGTGGGCGCAGAGCAGCGAGAGCAGCTCGCTCTCCTTGGTGGTGAGCTTGGTGACTTTGTCTTCAAACATGAGCACCTGCTTCTGGGTGTCGAAGGTGAATTTGCCTATCTTGTACATTGTCACCTCTTTGCCTTTCTTGCCTTTTACGCGGCGCAAGATGGCCTCGATGCGGAGCACGAGCTCTTCCATAGAGAAGGGCTTGGTGATATAGTCGTCGGCGCCGATTTTGAAGCCTTCGAGGATGTCTTCCTTGAGAGATTTTGCGGTGAGGAAGATGATGGGCACCTCGGCATTGACGGTGCGTATCTCCTGAGCCAGGGCAAAGCCGTCTTTCTTAGGCATCATCACGTCAAGGACGCAGATGTCATACTTGCCTTTGAGGAAGGCTTTGTATCCGTTCTCGCCATCGGCATAGAGGTCGGCGTTGAACCCTTTGGCTTGGAGGTATTCACGCAAGAGCATACCGAGATTTTCATCGTCTTCGCAAAGTAAGATGCGCATACGTTCTTCCATAATTGTCAGTTTTTAGAGAGTGGTAATATGATGATAAATTTTGTTCCTTTATTGACTTCGCTCTCGGCGGTGATGGTGCCGCCCAGCTCGGTAATCATCTTCTTGACGTAGGCCAGACCCAGGCCGAAGCCTTTGACGTCGTGGCGGTTGCCGGTTGACACGCGATAGAATTTGTCAAAAATCTTCTTGAGGTCGTCGCGGCGTATGCCTATGCCGTTGTCAGCGATGGTGATTTCGAGGCGCTCGCCGGAGATGTCGCGCGAGGCCACGGAGAGCTGCAGAGGCCTGTCGTCGCTACGATATTTGACGGCGTTGTCGAGGAGGTTGAAGATTACATTGGTGAAGTGCATCTCATCGACCTCCACGATGGCATCGAGGGCGTCGAGATTGGCGGTGATGCTGCCGCCGAATTTCTCCACCTTGAGCTTGAAGGTGTTGACGATGTTGTAGATGGTGAGGTTGGCGTCGAGGTCGGTGATTTTGAGCGTGGAGCGCGAGCGGTCAAACATAGACATCTGCAACACCTTCTCCACCTGGAAGCGCAGACGCTTGGTCTCGTCGGAGATGACGGTGGATATCTGCTGGAGCATCACGGGCGACTTGCGCACACTCTGGTCCTCGAGCATCTGCGCCGCCAGCGAGATGCTGGAGATGGGGGTCTTGAACTCGTGGGTCATATTGTTGATAAAGTCGTTTTTCATCTCGGTGAGGCGCTTCTGGCGGAAGGCCACGATGATGGTATATACAAATATTATCAGCAATATCAGGGTGAAGGCAAAGGCCGGCACCATAAATTTTATCGAGGAGAAGATGTAGTCGCGCTTGGTGGGGAAATATACTTTGAGGTAATGGTGGCGGCCGGAGGCATCGCGCGGGAAGAGTGTCTGCACGAAGGTGTTGTCGCGGTCAGGCTCGTTGGAGTCAAAGCCGGCCGAGCGGTATTGCACGATGCCGCAGTGGTTGACCACGGCATACTCAAAAGGCACGTCAAGGCCGAGAGTGTCAAGGGCCTGTGTGAGATACTTGCGCACCACGGCCGAGTCGGCGCGCTGGGTGATAGGGCGCGATGAGGCGGTGCTGATGATGTTGAGTATCACATCGTCAATCATACCTTTTTGGTAGAGGTAGTGGTCGCGATAGGCGTCCTGCATGGTCTTGTAGCGGCGGTCGGTGACAGTGCCGCTATGCTGCAGCTTGTTAATCTCCGACACATCGCCCTTGATGGTAAGGTCGCCTTTGAGGCCTGACGAGGTGGTGAAGGAGTATTTGATGCCGTCCTGACGAGGTATCTGGTCGCCCAGATATTGGGTGACGATGGAGCCTGACTGCACCTCCTCAATGTCCTCCTCCAGGAAGTGGCGCGCCTCGTCTTGCTCAAGGTGCACAGCCACTGACATCAGGCTCTGACGCACACCCTGAGCAAACTGCTCGTAGCGTATGCGCACGATATTTTTCATATAGAATATCTGTATGCACAGCAGGCTCACAAAGGCTGTGGCCATCACTATCGCTAATATCCAGATTGTTGACTTCTTCATAGGGCGGTAATACTATTAGAGGCCGAAACGTGAATGGGGATTAGCCCGGCATTAACATTTCAGTGCAAATTTAACTAAAAATATTTTTCACTGCAAATTTTTTTGCCTGAAATAGACAAAAAGGCGAAAAATACCGACTAAGCGGCATCGTGAGGCTTGCGCGCCACCACCATGCGCGCCACGCGCGCCAAGTAAGCCACGGTGGTGCGCGCCGGAGCGTTGCCCATGGCGAGCAAGGCGCCATAATAGATGACCGGGGCTGCCGTCATCGTCACGATGGCGGTGGTCATAGCATCGGCAGCCCCCAGCGCCCGGAGCATAGCTATGACGGCGGCCGCCATCACCACGGTGGCAACGATGGTCTGCGCATTGCTGCGCGACAGCAGCGTGGCGGGTATGTAGCGCCGCCCTACGGCAAAGACAGCAACAAAGACGGCGCCCTCGGCGGCAAAGGTGGAGATGGCGGCACCCACGGCGCCGTAGCGCGGGATAAGCCACAGATTGAGCGCCACATCTACGATGGCCCCTAAGGCCGTGGCTTTGATGACCACAGCCTCGCGCCCCTGAGCATATAGTATCTGCAGCCCGGCAATGTCAGAGAGAGCGGTGAAGATAAGCAGTGGCGACATCACCGTCAGCACCCGCGCCGCCGGCGCAAAGGTGTCGCCGCAAAAGATAGCTATCAGAGGCTCTGACACCAGCGCGATGGCCACCGATGCCGGCATCACAAGCGCCAAAATCAGGTCCAGCGAGCTCTGCGACAGCGAGGCAAAATCGCCACAGGCGCCGCTGCGATGCAGGGCGGTGAGCCGCGGCAGCAGCGCCGCGCCGATAGCGGTAATGAGGCCGCGCACCACGCGCGTCACTCTCAGCGCCGCAGCATAAAAGCCCACCTCCACGGCGCTGCTCATGAAGCCGAGCATCGCCGAGTCAAGGTTGGTATATACGGCTATGAGCATGCCCAGCGAGAATATGCGCAGCGCCGGCACAAGGTGGCGCCACGGACGGAGGGTGCGCAGCCGGCGCCGTGCCGTGCGTATCACGGGCAGCATACGGCTCCAGTTGAGCAAGCCATAGCCCGAATCGACACACACGATAATGACAGCATAGGCCATCACGTCGCCCGCATCGCGGATAAACACAAACATCGCCACGGCCGAAAGCACGCGTATCACCAGCGACCTTATGGTCATATACCTAAACTGCTCGGTGGCCTGGAAATACCACTCGGCGCCGGTAAGCGTGAACAGCAGTCTCACGCTCAAAGCCAAAAACAGCGGCGCTGCGGCCGCCAATCGCTCTACAGTGCCCACTAAGATGAACACCACGGCGTAGCCCGCCACACACATAGCGATGCTGAGCAAGCCTATCTCGGCTGCCACACGGCGCCGCGACGCCTCGTCGGCGCAGCGCGACACCTCACGCACGGCATACATGGGCAAGCCCACCGCCGTGACCATCGCCACATAGTTGATGACTGACAACAGAAACTGCACCTCGCCTATGCCCTCGGGCATGAGCACTCGCGACACATAGGGGAAGGTGATGAGCGGGAATAGCATGCCCATCACATAGTTGGCCATATTCAGCCATATATTACTGCGTATCGCCTGTCGCTTCACGCTGCAAAGTTAGCACATTTTTCCGCTCTCGCAGCCATTTTGAGGCAAAAACGCCGGATAATGTGCCGATGAGGCTGCAAAAATCGTTTTTTTTGCGTACCTTTGCACTCGCGTTGCCACAAGGCAATAGCCCCCGACACTATGCTGCTATCAATGACAGGCTTCGGTAAAGCCACAGTCGAAATACCGAACAAGAAAATCACCGTAGAAATCAAGTCGCTCAACTCCAAGCAGATGGACCTCACCGCGCGCGTGCCTATGGCCTACCGCGACCGCGAGCTGGAGCTGCGCAACATGGTCAGCACCGAGCTGCAACGCGGCAAAGCCGACATGATAGTCAGCGTGGAGACACGCAGCGCCGAGCCGCTATCGTGTATCAACACTGAGCTGCTGGCAGCCTACAAGCGCCAGTTTGAGGAGGCCTCGATGGCCATAGGCATACCGACGCCGGCTGACTGGTACAGTGTGCTACTGCGCTTCCCCGATGTCACCACCTCCAACGCCCCCGCCGAGGTCAGCGATGAGGAGTATAAAGCCCTGACTGAGGCCACACGCGAGGCCATAGCGGCGCTGATGGCCTACCGCCGCGTGGAGGGCGCCAAACTCGAGGAGTTCTTCACCGTGCGCATCAACCGCATCGCCGAGCTGCTGCGCAGCGTGGAGCCTTACGAGAAGGAGCGCATCGAGAAGATACGCGCCCGCGTAGCCGACGGTCTCTCAAAAATCACGCTCGTAGATTATGACAAGGGCCGCCTCGAGCAAGAAATGATATTCTACATCGAGAAGCTCGATGTCAACGAGGAGAAGCAACGCCTGGCTCAGCACCTCGAGTACTTCCTCGAGACATTAGCCCTCCCCACTCCCGGACAAGGCAAGAAACTCGGCTTCATAGCCCAAGAGATGGGGCGCGAAATCAACACCCTCGGCTCCAAGAGCAACCACGCCGAGATGCAGCGCATCGTGGTGAAGATGAAGGACGAGCTGGAGCAAATCAAAGAGCAAGTGCTCAACGTAATGTA
>JAEDNZ010000137.1 GCA_016302215.1 Muribaculaceae bacterium | reverse complement strand
TTGTCCTTGTTGTGGCCCTTCTTTTTCCAGCCGCGCGAGCGCATCAGCGGGCCTTGCTGCGGCGGCAACGATGGCTCCTGATTACGTATTGACTTGAGAGCGCTGACGTTGCGGCGGCGGGCCAAGGGATTTTCCGGCTCGGCAGTCGTTGCAGCGGCATCGCCGGCGGCCTTGGCATAGCGTGCCTGACGGCGTGGAGCGCCATCGGCCTCGCGGCGCTCGGTGTGAGCCGGGCCACGACCTATCTTACCGCCACCCTTGACAAAAGCTTTGCGGTCGCCTTCAAAAATCACATACTCGCGCAGCTCACACTCCAGTGAGCCGTTGAGCATAGGCACACGCGTCGAGGGCGCGAGAGATATCTTGGCAAAATGCTCATCGCGATAACCTATTATCCAGGCGTGATAGCCGGTGAATACGTGCTTGAGCTGGCTGCCGATGGTGGTGTATAGCGCCTCCATATCCGGCGCCGAGATGCGCTCGCCGTAGGGCGGGTTGGTAATCACCACTCCGGCCGGCTTGGGCGCTTCAGTCCACTGCGATATGGGTCGCACGGCGATGTCAATGTATTTAGCCACGCCGGCGCTTTTGATATTCTCGGTGGCGATAGCCACGGCGCGCGGCGAGATGTCAGCGCCGTAGATCTTGTGCTCCACGGGGCGCTCGCCCGAGTCATCATTGTAGAGCCGGTCAAAGAGCTCGGCGTCAAAGTCGCGCCACTGCTCAAAGGCAAAGCCCTTGCGATAAATGCCGGGATTGATATTAGCGGCGATAAGAGCCGCCTCGATGAGGAAAGTGCCGGAGCCGCACATAGGGTCAACGAGTGGTGTCTCGCCGCGCCAGCCGCTGCGCAAGATGATGCCGGCAGCCAGAACCTCGTTGATGGGCGCCTCAGTCTGCGCCACCCTGTAGCCTCGCTTATGGAGCGACTCGCCCGAGGAGTCGAGCGAGAGCGTGACCTGACGGCCGGAGATATGCAGATTGAACATCACATCAGCGTCTTTGAGGCGCACTCCCGGGCGCTTGTCTTCGCCGTAACGGTCTCTAAACCAATCCACGATAGCGTCTTTGAGACGATACGTGGCAAACTGAGAGTGAGTGAAATCCTCGCCGAAGGTCACCGCGTCGATAGAGAATGTCTTGTCAAGCGACAGCAGCTGCGACCAATCATAGTCCTTGGCTTTCTCGTAAAGTTCATCGCTATCGCGAGCCGTAAACTTATAAAAAGGTTTGAGAATACGCAGCGCCGTGCGGCAGCACAGGTTGGCCTTATAAAGCATCTCCAAATCACCTTCAAAAGCCACCATGCGGCGACCGGGTGTGACATTTGCGGCTCCCAAGCCGCGCAACTCGTCGGCAAGCACGTCTTCCAGCCCCTGGAAGGTCTTGGCTACCATTTCAAAACTGTCGTTCATATCTGGCGGTTGATATTTTGGTGCAAAGGTACGCAGAATTATTGAATTAAAACGCCTCTAAAGCAAAATCGTGCAACATTATTTCATAATTTTATAACACACGAGCCAAAGAGCTTTTGTAATTTTGCGTGCAGAAATGTAATAACCAATACACGATACCATCATCAGCTATGAAAATAACGACTTTAGTGCTGGTCACAGCCTCCATTACTATGATGTGGGCTTGCAGCGGAACTGCCGGTGACAGCCACGACCACGAGGGCGAGGAGCATGCTCACGCCGATGCACATGCCCATGAAGATGAGATAACTTTAGAGCCGGCAATGGCTCAGCGTATGGGAGTGCGTGTAGATACCCTGCGGCGGCAGCCCATAGGCCAAGTGCTGCACGTCAGCGGCGAAATCATGCCGGCGGCTGCCGGCAGCGCCGTGGTGACGGCTCCCACCGCCGGCATTGTCACCCTTGCCTCTGGCATCACGGCCGGTGCCTCAGTCAGCGCCGGCGCCACGGTCGCGCATATCAAGGCCACGGGCGTCAGCGGCGGCGATGCCAATGCCGCAGCTCTCGCTCAGCTCAACGCCGCCAAGCGCGAGATGGAGCGCCTGAAGCCGCTCTACGACGAGCGCATCGTCACCGCTCACGAGTATAACGCCGCCGTAGCGGCCTACGAGAGCGCTCGCGCAGCATACAGCCCGAGCGCCGCCTCCGGGAGAGCCGCCGCGCCTATCAGCGGTGTGGTCACGGAGGTCAACGTCTCGCAAGGCCAATATGCCGAAATAGGCACCCCCATCGCCACCATAGCCTCCGCTGCCGAGCTGACGCTGCGCGCCGATGTGCCTCAGCGCTACTACGGGCAGCTCGGCGCCATCAACGATGCACGCGTGACGCTGCCTTACGCCGCCGAGCCGCTGCTGCTGAGCACCCTGGGCGCCCGCCGCACCTCACAGGCCGCCGCCGCCACCTCGCCGGGATATGTGCCCGTGTTCTTCACCTTCCGCAATGACGGCTCTCTGCTGCCCGGCACTCAGGTAGATGTGTATCTGCTCGCCGCCGACAGCCGCGAAGCGCTCGCCGTGCCGCGCTCGGCGCTCGTTGAGCAGCAAGGCAGCTACTTCATCTTCGAGCAAGTCGATGACCACGGCTACAAGCAAGTGGCTGTGACCCTCGGCGTGGATAACGGCGAAATGGTGGAGGTGAGCTCGCCGATGCTCAAAGGCGGCGAAGTAATAGTGGTTGAGGGCGCCACCACAGTGCGCCTCGCCGGCGCCGCCGGCGCGATGCCCGAAGGCCACTCTCATAATCACTAATCACACGTCACTGAGCCATGCTTAACAAGATAATACGCTTTTCGATTAACAATCGACTGGCGATGCTCATCTTGGCAGCCGTGATACTCATCAGCGGCACCGTGATGACGTTGCGCACCGATATCGACATCTTCCCGGACCTAAACGCCACCACAGTGGTGGTGATGACCGAGGCGCCGGGAATGGCACCCGAAGAGGTGGAGAAAATCGTGACTTATCCCATAGAGACGGCTGTCAACGGAGCTGCCGGTGTGCGCCGCGTGCGCTCCACCTCATCAACGGGCTTCTCTGTGGTGTGGGTCGAATTTGACTGGGACACCGACCTGTATCGTGCCCGACAGATAGTGTCAGAGCGCGTGACCCCGGTGGGCGAGCTGCTCCCCGCCAATGTCAAGACGCCCACCATGGGCCCGCCATCGTCAATCATGGGCGAAATGATGATAATAGGCCTCACCGCCGACAGCACCTCGATGCTGGACCTCCGCACCATCGCCGACCGCAACATACGCCCGCGTCTGCTGGGCCTGGGCGGCGTGGCCCAAGTGGCAGTGATAGGCGGCGAAGCTAAAGAGTATCAGGTGCGCCTTGACCCCGAGAAGATGCGCGTGCTCGATGTCTCGCTCGATGAGGCCATCGCGGCGGCGCAGTCTGTCAACGACAACGCCTCGGGCGGCGTCATCTATGACTTCGGCAATGAATACATCGTCAAAGGCGAGGTCAACACCACCTCTACCGATGACATCGCCGCCGCTGTGGTGCGCAGCGATGACCGCGGCATCGTCACCCTGCGCGACATCGCCACGGTGACCATCGCCGGCGCGCAGCCTCGCATCGGCGCGGCATCAGTCAACGCCACCGCCGCCGTGCTCATCACCGTGGTAAAGCAGCCTATGGTGGGCACCATGAGCCTCACACGCACTATTGAGGACGAGTTAAATGTGATATCGCGCTCGCTGCCCACCGATGTGCAGATACACACCGACATTTTCCGCCAGTCATCGTTTATCCAAAACTCCATCTTCAACTTAGGTTCGGCGCTGGTAGAGGGCGCCCTCTTTGTGGTGGTGATACTATTCCTCTTCCTGATGAACGTGCGCACCACACTGATATCAGTGGTGGCGCTGCCAATATCCATCATAGTGACGATGCTCATACTCCACGCCATGGGCTACACCATCAACACTATGAGCCTCGGCGGTATCGCCATAGCCATAGGCTCGCTGGTTGATGACGCCATCGTAGATGTGGAGAATGTATATAAACGCTTGCGCGAAAACCGGGCGTTGCCGCCCGAGCAGCGCCGCGGCGTGATTGATGTGGTGTATCACGCCTCTGCCGAGGTGCGCACACCTATCTTCAACTCCTCGCTGGTAATCATCGCGAGCTTCACGCCGCTGTTTCTGCTGTCAGGCATCGAGGGCAGGATGTTGGTGCCGCTGGGCGTGTCATTCATCATAGCATTGATAGCCTCCACGATAGTGGCGCTGACGCTGACGCCGGTGCTATGCGTGTATCTCTTAGGCTCAAAGAAGGCCGAGAAGGCAGAGCGTGAGGCGCCGTTGGCGGCATGGCTCAAGCGCACCTACTCGCGAGCGCTGGCGTGGACCATGCCTCACTACAAGCCCATACTCATCATCACCGGCGTGCTGCTGATAGGCTCGCTGATAGTGTTCGCCTCTATGGGGCGCAGCTTCTTGCCACCCTTCAACGAAGGCTCGTTCACGGTGAATGTGACCACCCTGCCGGGCGTGTCGCTCGATGAGAGCAACCGCATAGGGCGCGAGGCCGAGCGCATCATACTGTCAATACCCGAGGTGCGCCACACCGCCCGCAAGACCGGGCGCGCCGAGCTCGATGAACACTCTATGGGCGTCAATGCCTCCGAGATAGAGGCGCCCTACACCCTCGCCGACCGCTCGCGCGAGGAGGTGGCCCACGAGCTGCGCACCAAGCTCAGCGAGCTGCCGGGCGTGAGCATAGAGATAGGCCAGCCCATCTCTCACCGCATCGATGCCATGCTCTCCGGCTCAAAGGCGCAGATTGCCATCAAGCTCTTTGGCGACGACCTCAACAAGCTCTACACCATAGGCTCTCAGATAAAGAATGTGGTAGCTGCCGTGCCCGGCATCGTCGATGCCAACATAGAGCAGCAGAT
>JAEDNZ010000136.1 GCA_016302215.1 Muribaculaceae bacterium | reverse complement strand
GCCAAAAAATCTTTTTTAATTTTTTTTGCCCAATTCTCTTGCGCGGCACACTTTTTATTAGTAAATTCGTGCCACTTAGTCTGACCATGTCACTTTTTAAAATGTTTAATCATTATCTATAATCCTAAAAAATGAGCTATCTGAAGTTCGATAAGAACCTTCTCATCAACCTTGACCAATCGCTTGGCAAGGAGATGTTACGCACTAACCAGGCGGGGGCTTATCACTGCACAACACTCGTAGGATGTAACACGCGCAAGCAGCACGGCCTCCTCGTTATCCCCATCAAGGAGATGGGCGACAAGCCTTATGTCATGCTATCGTCGCTTGACGAGACCGTCATTCAGCACGGAGCCCCGTTCAACCTGGGCATCCATCGCTACCGCGGCGGCGTGTATAGCCCTAACGGCCATAAGTACATCCGCGAGTTTGACTGCGAAGGCGTTCCCCGCACTACTTACCGCGTCGGAGGTGTCATCCTCACCAAAGAGAAGATTTTCATCTCTCACGAAAATCGTATTTTAATTCGTTACACCCTCGTTGAGGCCCATTCGCCTACAACACTCCGGTTTAAGCCGTTCCTGGCATTCAGAGAGAGCAATAGTCTCTGCGTCGCCAATGATGCCATTAACCGCGACATTGACACCAACGTAGAGAGCGGCGTCGCCACTTGCCTCTATGACGGCTTCCCCACGCTCTATATGCAATTTAACCGCAAGCCCACCTGGGTAGATGAGCCTAACTGGTACAACGGCATCGAGTATGTCAAAGACCTGGAGCGCGGAGTGCCTTATTGCGAAGACCTGTGGGTGCCCGGTTACTTTGAGATACCAATCAAAAAAGGCGAGTCAATCATTTTCTCGGCCGGCATCTCGCCCGTACAGCCGCGACAACTTAAAAAGATGTATGAGGCCGAAATAGCCTCGCGCACCCGTCGCACCAGCTTCTTCAACTGCCTCAAAAACGCTGCCAAGCAATTTTATCTCAAGGACGGCGACGATATGTATGTGCTCTCGGGCTATCCCTGGGGAGTGGTTCTCGCACGCAACACCTTCATGGCGCTGCCTGGCCTGACGCTCTCCATTGACCATAAAGCCGACTTTGAGAGCATCATGGCCACGGCGTCGGCCGCGCTGCTCCGCTATATGGCTGAGGGCTCGCTATCCGCACGCATTCAGGGCATTGATCTCCCCGATATCCCCCTCTGGGCCGTGTGGGCCGTGCAGCAATATGCCAAGTCAGAAGGCATCACCGAGGCGCTCGCCAAATATGGGTCCTTCGTAGAAAAAGTCCTCGACTTCATTCTTAACAATCGCCACCCGCGCCTCTATTGCGAGCCGTCCAATGGCATGCTCACAACAAATGGCGCCGACAGCCCCGCTTCGTGGATGAACTCGTCGCTCAACGGCGGCCGGCCCGTGATACCGCGCTCGGGCTACCTGGTGGAGTTCAATGCCTTGTGGTACAATGCACTGCGCTTCGGCGTGGCGCTCGCCGAGGCGGCTACTGACGGCTTTGCCGCTAACGCCGACCGCTGGCGCTCCGCAGCCGAGAAGATGAAGCAGCCGTTCATTGACATGTTTGTCAACGACCTCGGCTACCTCTTTGACTATGTCAACGGCAACTATGCCGACCCATCGGTGCGCCCGAATATGGCCGTAGCCGTAGGCCTCGACTACTCGCCGCTCGACCGCCGTCAGCGCAAGCGCGTCCTCGACACCGTCACCCGCGAGCTCCTCACCCCCAAGGGCCTGCGCACGCTATCGCCCAAGAACTTCAACTACCGGCCATTCTACCTCGGCAGCCCGCAAGACCGCGAGCTCGCCCTGCATCAAGGCCCTGCGCGCCCCTGGCTCATTGGCTTCTATGCCGATGCTTACCTGCGCGTGTTCGGCATGAGCGGCGTCAACTACATTGACCGCATGCTCATCGGCTTTGAAGACGAGATGAGCAACGGCTGCATAGGCTCGCTCTCGCAGCTCTACGATGGCAACCCGCCATTCTCAGGCCGCGGTGCCGTAAGCCACGCCACCAACGTGGCTGAAGTGGTACGCACCCTGCGCACTATCAAGAAACTGTATTCCAACGATTTATCCACTGCCCGCTAATAATCCTAAGTCATGAAAGCTCTAATGTTCGGGTGGGAATTTCCCCCTCATATCCTTGGCGGTCTCGGCACTGCCTCTTATGGCCTGACGCGCGGCATGTGGCAGTGTGGCGACATCGACATCACTTTTGTCATTCCTAAGCCCTGGGGCGACGAAGACCGTAGCTTCGCTCACATCATCGGCACGTCGCAGGTGCCAGTTGCCTGGCGCGACGTCAATCGCGACTATGTAGATGCGCGCATCGGCAAGCTCATGTCGCCCGAGCTGTACTACAGCCTCCGCGACCACATCTACGCCGACTTCAACTATATGCGCACCAACGACCTCGGGTGCATCGAGTTCTCCGGTCGTTACCCCGATAACCTCCTCGAGGAAATCAACAACTACTCCATCACCGCCGGCGTTATCGCCCGCACCATTGACTGCGATGTCATTCACTCGCACGACTGGCTCACTTACCCCGCCGGCATACATGCCAAGCAGGTCACCGGCAAGCCCCTCGTCATTCACGTGCATGCCACTGACTATGACCGCTCGCGTGGCAACGTCAACCCCACGGTATATAATATCGAGCGCGACGGTATGATTAACGCTGACCATATCATCACCGTCAGCAACCTCACCCGCCGCACCGTCATCGAGCGCTACGGCATCGACCCCTCTAAGGTCACTACGGTACACAACGCCGTGGTGCCCCTCAGCCAGGAGCTCCTCGACGTGCAGGTGCCAAAGTCCAAAGACAAGGTGGTCACCTTCCTGGGTCGCATCACCATGCAGAAAGGCCCCGAGTACTTCGTCGAAGCTGCCGCCAAGGTTCTCAAAAACAACCACAACGTGCGCTTCGTCATGGCAGGCTCCGGCGATATGATGGACAAGATGATTTCTCTGGCCGCACAGAGGGGCATAGCAGACCGTTTCCACTTCCCCGGCTTCCAAAAGGGTAAGCAGGTATATGAGATGCTCAAAGCCAGCGACGTTTACATCATGCCCTCCGTCTCCGAGCCTTTCGGCATATCGCCCCTCGAGGCAATGCAGATGGGAGTCCCCTCGATTATCTCGAAGCAATCCGGCTGCGCCGAAATCCTCAACAGCGTCATCAAGACCGACTATTGGGACATCGACGCTATGGCTGATGCCATACACTCCATCATCACCTATCCCGCAATGTATAAGCAGCTGCGCGAAGACGGCCTCGCCGAGGTTGCCCAAATCACTTGGGACAAAGCCGGCAAGAAAGTCATCGACATCTACAACAAGGTGCTCGGCCGCTGACACTTCAGCCCCAATCCCTAAATAATATCATCTTTTACTACCTTTCAGTAACTACACATCTCTTATAATATGAAAGCTATTTGCTTCAACTTCGAAATACATCAGCCGTTCCGCCTCAAGCGTTATCGCTTCTTTGATATCGGCAACGACCACTACTACTACGACGATTTCCTCAATGACGACATCGTCAGCCGGCTTGCACAGCGCAGCTACATTCCCGTGGCACATACGCTTCTGCGCATGCTCGAGGAGAACCCCGACTTCCGCTTCTCTATCTCTATCACCGGCGCTGCCATAGAGCAGTTTGAGCAGTACGTGCCCGAGTTTATAGACCTCCTCAAGCGCCTCGCCGACACCCGCCGCGTGGAGTTCGTCGCCGAGACCTACGCACACTCACTCGCTTCGCTGATTGACCAAGAGGAGTTCATTGACCAAATCAAAGCACAGACTCAGAAGCTCAACATCTTGTTTGGCGTAAAGCCCAAAGTGCTGCGCAACACTGAGCTAATTTACTGCGACGACCTCGCACCCGTCATCGCTTCGCTCGGCTTCAAGGGCGCTATGACTGAGGGAGCCAAGCACATCCTCGGCTGGAAATCGCCCAACTATGTCTATAGCGCCGCGTCAGCTCCCAAGCTCAAGCTGCTCCTCAAAAATGACAAGCTCTCTGACGACATCTCATTCCGCTTCTCAGACTCGTCGTGGGACGCTTACCCCCTCACCGCCGACAAGTACATTGACTGGATTGCCGCCACTCCCGATGAAGAGCAAATCATCAACCTCTTCATGGGCCTCGACACCTTCGGCGGCATTCAAGATGCCTCTACGGGCATCCTCCAGTTCCTCGAGGCGCTGCCGCGCTTCGCTCGCGACAAGGGTATCGAGTTCTACACGCCCTCTGACGCCATCACCAAGCTCAAAGCCGTGGGCGACTTCACCGTCACTCACCCCATCTCTGACGCCGATGAGGCTCGCGACACCTCGGCATGGCTGGGCAATGACCTTCAGAACGAAGCCTTCCACAAGCTTTACTCCGTGGCTGAGCGCGTCCGCCTTTGCGATGACCGCCGCCTCAAGCAAGACTGGTGGTATCTCCAGGCATCAGACCACTTCTACTACATGTCAACCAAGCACCTTGCTGATGGTGAGGTACACTCTATGTTCAGCCCTTACGACACACCCTTCCAGGCATTCACTAACTATATGAACGTCCTCTCTGACTTCATCGTCAGGGTCGAAGAGCAGTATCCGCTGTCCATCGAAAACGAAGAGCTCAACTCGCTCCTCACCACCATCCGCAACCAGGCTCGCGAGATTGAAATGCTCAACAAAGAGGTAGCATCGATGCGCCAAAACATTGAGCACTTCAACGAGGAAAACGCCCCCGCTGCCCCCGCTGCCGAGGCTACCGCTGCCCCCGAAAAGCCCGCTCCCAAAAAGCGTGCTTGCCGCAAGAAATAACCCCCGATTAGCCCTCCCGGACTAATTGGCATATTATA
>JAEDNZ010000135.1 GCA_016302215.1 Muribaculaceae bacterium | reverse complement strand
CGCATTATCAATATACGACACCCGATACGGCCAAAAATTACTATCTTTGCAGGAAATTACCCCAATTATCCCAATTACTATCAAATCAAAATCAGACAATCATGGAGCAACATAATCATGCCATACTGCGTATGCACTGCCCTGACCAGAGCGGCATAATCACGGTAATCACCGGATTTATCAACGAAAATGGCGGCAACATCCTCTATCTCGACCAGTATGTGGATAGGGTCAACGGCGTGTTTTACATGCGGGTGGAGTGGGATTTGGAGAAATTCGTAATCCCCAAGGACAAGATAAGCGACTATTTCCGCACTCTCTACGGCAAGCGCTACAATATGACGTTTCGCATCAGCTTCACCGAGCATGTGCAGCGCATGGCCATTTTCGTATCAAAGATGTCGCATTGCATCTATGACTTGCTGGCACGACACACCGCCGGCGAGTGGGATGTGGAGATACCTCTGATTATCAGCAATCACCCCGACCTGAAGATTATCGGCGAGCAATTTAATATCCCGTTTGAGGTCATTCCCATCACCAAAGACAACAAGGCTGAGCAGGAGGCCAAGGAAATCGCTTTGCTTGAAAAGTACAATATTGATTTCATCGTCTTGGCTCGATATATGCAAGTGCTATCGACCGACTTCATCGAGCGATACCCCAATCGCATCATCAATATCCACCACTCGTTTCTGCCCGCCTTTGTAGGCGCCAAGCCATATCATCAAGCGTATGAGAGAGGCGTAAAACTCATTGGCGCCACCAGCCACTACGTCACCGCTGAGCTTGACGCCGGGCCCATCATAGAGCAAGACATCGCGCGCGTTTCGCACAAGGACACCATCGCCGACCTCACTCACAAAGGCCGCGACCTCGAGAAAATAGTCCTATCGCGTGCTGTGGAGAAGCATATACAAAGAAAAATCCTCACTTTTGAAAACAAGACCATAGTTTTCAATTAGTCGCGCACGCAGCCCCGCCGCCGGCTATCACACTAATGAGTCTATTTTCCTGCAAAGTTACATTTTTTTGCACAAGATGGTGGCCGTTTTGATTTATTTCACTAATTTTGCAATTGTTCTTGGCGCTTAGCCTTTCCGTCAGGCTTGGATTTCCTCGCTGAGAGCTCATACTCATTATTAAACTTGCCGATAATTCGGGAAATAGTATCGGCTATAAAACTATCATGACAATGGAAAACGAAAACAGTAATGAAAACTTTGGCGAAGTGATCCTTTCAGCTATCGCTCAGTTCGCGTTTATCTTGCTCAAAATCTTGATTATCGCGCCTTTCAACTTCTGGCAGAAAGCCGCTTTCAACCTCGTGCGCAGCCGCGAGTGCAATGTCTTTGATATCGCTCACTCGCAGAGCGAATACCCCTTCCTGTCGTATGTCAAAAACATCGTGCTCCACTTCTTGTTTGACGCCGTAGCTTTCATATCATATTTCATTGGAGCTGTCATCGCCATCTTCCAGCTCTTTAGCGATGGATTCGCAGCGTTTATCTTGGTGCTTATCATCACCTTCTTCATCCCGATGTTCTTGAGCTTCGGCCGTGATATGTTTGTCATCCACGTCAAAGCGTTTGCCAAGCTCCTCAGCTGGCTCCGCAAGCCCGCTCAGCAGCTCACCATCGATATGCACAACCACGATAAGGAATAATCTCACTTTCATATCACTCTTCATAGCGAGGCGCCCCGAGGCATCTGCCACAGAGGGCGCCTCGCCGTTTTTTACATCTCGGTGCATATTCTTGCAAAAGTTATCTACACTGCTCATAGCCCTGATGCTAAAGCAGTTGCGCCGTGTGGGCATCGGGCAATGATAGCGCCGATGTTAATAACTATTTTTAGCCGAAAGTTTGCATCTTCACGAAAAATGATTAACTTTGCCTTCGTGAACGAGATAATACTACATATTGAGCTCTTGCTGATGAGCCGTGACTGCGTGGTGGTGCCCGGTCTGGGCGCTATTTTGGCGCACGGCATCGCTGCAAAGTATGACGAGGACAGCTATCAATACATAGCCCCCTCGCGCTCGTTTACGTTCAATCCGGAGATTAACCACAATGATGGCGCTTTGGCCTCGTCAATTGCGCGAAGCAAGGGTATCAGCTACGAAGCTGCCGTTGACTATGTGGCCGCGCAGGTGGCTGCCCTCAAGCAGCACCTCGCCGCCGATGGCGAGCTCGCATTAGGGCGCGCCGGCACATTGAGCCGCCGAGGGGCGATGCTCGAGTTCCGTCCCGGCGATGCTGCGGCGCTCCTCTCGCCGGCCACGCTGTGGCTCCCGACGCTATCCGTCAAGCCTTGCGATGTGCGCTATGCTCCTGACCGAGAGCAAGCCGCCACGGTGGCGCCCCTGTCGAGAGCTGCTGTGCTGCGCCGCCGCGTTTATCGCGCAGCCAAGACGGCAGCTGCTGTGGCTGTCCTCGTAGGCATAGGCATCGTGCTATCCACCCCGCTCAAGGTTGATAACGCCCAATATGCCGGCATCGCTTATGGTGAGACCGTCACCACTCACAGCGCCGACGTCACCGAGCCGCTGCTGCCGATGCCGGGTTCGCAGGAGTCTGAGTTGCGCATTGTGCTCAGCAGCCATGACGATGCCGTCACGGTCGTTGATACCGCCGCCCATAATGCCTACCGCCGCCGGGTGCAGGCCCGCAAACATCGGGCTGCTGCTTTGGGCGCGCTCGCCGAGGGCCGCTATTGTGTGGTGATAGCCTCGTGCGCTACCGAGAGTGAGGCGCAGCGCTTTATCAATCGTAACAATCATTTACAATTAGGCATCCTCGCCAAGGATGGCCGCTATCGCGTCTATGCTGCCACTGCTGACTCTTATGCCGCCGCGCAGCAGGCCGCTAATGCTCCTGTTATCGCAGCTCGCTATCCTGATGCGTGGGTATGCCGCCGATAATTTTGTGGGAGTATAATATGAACGATTTTCACAGTATGCTTTTTGAGCGGCACAGTATTCGCCGCTACACTGACCAACCCATCGCCCCCGATGACGTCAGAGCCATCATGGAGGCAGCCTTGCTCGCGCCTTCGTCAAAGAGCGCTCGGCCCTGGGACTTCGTCGTCGTCGAAGACCGGCAGGTGCTCGAGCGCCTCGCACAATGCAAGCAGTTCGGCACAAAGCCCATCGCCGGAGCTATGCTCGCCGTGGTCGTTACCGTCAATCCTGAGAAGAGCGACGTATATATCGAAGACGCATCAGTCGCAGCTATTATGATGCACCTGCAAGCCGCCGCTCTTGGCATTGGTTCGTGCTGGGTGCAGGTGCGTGGCCGTTTTACCGCCGATGGCGAGGCTGCCGAAGATGTGGTCAAGGACACGCTTGATATCCCGGCCGACAGATGTGTTGAGTGCATCGTCACCTTCGGTTACAGCGCCGAGACACGCCGCCCCGTGGACCCCGACAAGCTCCTGTGGGAGAAGGTGCACTTAGGCCAGTGGCGCCACGATTGAGATGACTTCGCTGCCCAAAATAGTATTCATCGGTTCCGGCAATGTGGCTACTCACCTTGCCTCGGCTCTCGTTGCTGCGGCAAAGGGGTGTGTGGCGCGTATCGTTAGCCCCAATTACAGCCATGCCGCCGCGCTGGCTGAGCGTGTCGGCGCTGTCGCGTCGGCTGATATCGCTGATATTGACACCGATGCCGATTATGTGGTGATATGCACGGCTGATGATGCCATAGCTCAGGTGGCCGCAGCGATGCCCCGGTTGACTCACGGGCTGCTCGTGCACACCTCCGGCTCGGTGGATATGAGTGTGCTGACACCCGGCAGCGATAGGGTGGCGGTGATGTATCCACTCCAGACATTCTCGCGCGACGTTGATGTCAATGTCGCTGAGGTGCCTTTCTTCACCGAGGCCTCCGATGATGCCTCGCTCCGCGATGTCGATGCTTTGGCGGCTATGATGTCGCAGACCATTATCCATGCTGATAGCGACCGCCGCCGCGTGCTCCACGTAGCTGCGGTGCTCGCCTGCAATTTCACCTCGTATATGCTCAATTGCGCCGAGCAGGTATTGGGCTCCGAGCAGTTGCCGCTGCGGCTGCTCAAGCCTCTGGTGCAGACCACTATCGATAAATGCTTTGACGTAGGCCCCGAGAGGGCGCAGACGGGCCCGGCGCGCCGCGGCGACACCGAGGTGGTCAAGCACCACCTGGCTATGCTCTCAGACCCCGAGATGCGCGAGATATACCGCACCATCTCTCAGGCCATCATGCGGCACTTCAACCTCGACAATAGTCAACGATTTACATAAAATCACATCATACTTACTTCTCCTTACCGCAAGATTTTATACCATTATGAGCAAAATCGCCTACGACCTGACAAAAATTAAGGGCATCGCCTTCGACGTTGATGGTGTGCTCTCGCCATCGACAATACCGATGAGCGATGACGGCGTGCCTATGCGTATGGCCAATATCAAAGATGGATATGCCATGCAGCTTGCTGTGAAGCAAGGCATCAAAATCGCTATTATCACCGGCGCTAATACCGAGGCCATTCGCCGCCGATACAACACTTTAGGCATCAACGACGTGTTTCTCGGTGCCGCTCATAAGCTGCCCGTGCTCCACGACTGGCTCATCAAAGAAGGCCTCTTTGCCGAGGAGGTGGCTTATGTCGGCGATGACATTCCCGACATTCGAGTCATGGAGTATGTTGGCCTCGCCGTGGCTCCCGCTGATGCCGCTGTCGATGTCAAGAGCATCGCTCGTTTTATCTCTACGCGCAACGGCGGATACGGCGTGGCGCGCGAGCTGATAGAGGAGGTCATGCGAGCACGTGGCCTCTGGCTCGCTTCTGACGCTGCTTTCGGTTGGTGACAAATCTCTCTACCTATACATTACCCTATGAA
>JAEDNZ010000134.1 GCA_016302215.1 Muribaculaceae bacterium | reverse complement strand
GCGCCATGTCGTCTTTCAGGCCGCCGTGCATTAGCCGCGATAAGCGCTATCGCGCAGTCTGACTTGTCTGACAGGTCAGACTTGTCAGACTTGTCAGACTGCTCTGACATCTGCGCGCTGCTCGCGACCGCCTACGGCGGTAAAATGGTTAACATGCGTTAACTGCGAGGCTTTGAAGCCTTGCGGTAGGTTAATGTGTGTTAAATAATTGGGGGGGGGTAAAATTGTCACTACATTTGCCTTGCCAAAGCGGCGCGCGGCGCCGACTTACCCTGAAAAACTATCAACAACATACTTACTTTATAACAAATTTATTTCCATGAAAAGAAAATACTTATTTTTGTTAATGCTCTGTTTGCTGGGCACTTGCCTTGGTGCGTCAGCAACGCAGAAGACTATTTTCTTTGATAACTCATCAAAGAAATGGTCCACGCCGTATGTCTTTCTATATAATGGCAGCTCTGAGGCATTCTATGCAATGAGTAATCTCACCGGCGATATTTGGTATTACACCAAGGATACAAGCAATACAGCTGTTATATTCACACAAGGCGATAGTAATTGGAGCGGCCAAATTGGAGGTGATGGTAACCCCTCACTGACTGACCTCACATTATACGACAATAATGCACAGTCAACAACCTATGCCAACGCTCCTCGATTAAAAGGTAATTGGGACGGTGGCAGCAGTTGGACCGATTTATCGTTTACAAACTCTTCAGGCTCTGTATATAAGACTGATACCCAGACATATCCATCATCGGGTACTGTTTCGTTCGGCTTTCGTATTACTGCGAATGATAACCAGAAAGCCTGGTTGGGATTGAATACTACCTTTTCGACAGATGGGCAAACAGCTTCAATAGTAAGTGGTGATAACAGTAGCATTTCGCTATCGGCAGGTACTACTTATCATTTTGAGGCAGATTTCTCTGCAATGACCATCAAGCTCGTTGTTGAATCCGCTCCTTCTCCATATCTTCGCGGCTTAGGTGGCGACTGGAGCACCGATAAGGAGGAATACCGCTTCGACACCAACGACGGCGTGAATTACACGCTCAACGTTGCATCAATCACCGCCGGCACCACTTTCAAGGTGTACTACAACGGCACATACTATGGATATGATAAATCAACTGTAACCAGTGATTATACGGTAAGCGACGGCGACGCCAAAAATATTAAGGCTACTGCCGATATCACAGATGCTGTAATCACGTTTAACACTGACACCAAGGCCATCAGCATCAATGTGCCATACGACGGCTCGCCGCTGTTTGCTTACGAGACGACGGCAAGCAACTGGGTCTTCAACAATAAGATGACCAAGGAGTCTGACGGCGTATATTACTACGACGTCACCATCCAAGACTCTTACACCGGCTGCTTTGCCCTCCAATCCGAGCAGACCTCCACGTGGGCTGACGGCGTGTTCTACAACCCCACGAGCGAGGGCAACTTCGTGATACACTATGACCTGCCCTACATCGTCAACAACCTGTTGACCACTAACGATAAAAATCCCTTCCAGATAGCCCCCGGCACATATCGCGTGAAGCTCGACACCACTGATGCCAACAATATCAACATCACCGTGACTGACCTCGGCGGCACGGGCGCCATCAGCGAGCCGCGCATCGCCTATAACCCCGGCAACGGCATATGGCTGGTAAATCAGCCGATGATAGGCGCCGACGGCGTATATACCTACGAGCTGACGGCTACGGCCAATGAATTCTACTTCGGCATTCAGCCCAATAACTACGAAGGCGCTTCGGCTTACAACGACGTCAAGTTCTACAGCCCCAAATCTGACAATGACTATCTGGTGAGCAATGTGCCGCTGACTGAGAAGGTGAGCGCACTCTATCTCAAGCACCCTTTCAAAGTCACCACCGGCGCGGGCAAATACCTCATCACCGTCAACGGCGCTGACCGCACCAATATCACAGTCAGCGTAGAGCGCGTTTACGACAAGGTGTATCTCAACGGCAACTATACCGGCGGCGGCTGGGGCGATGGCAACGGCTTGCAGTTTGCCACCGCTGATGGCGACACCTACACCCTCACCGGCGTGAGCATTCCCGCAGGCACCGCCTTCAAGGTTTTCGATGCCGCCACATATTCCCAAGACTATGAGCATTACTACACCAGCAAGGCTACCGGCATCACCCTGCCTTACAGCGCTACGCTCGTCAATGAAGATGCCGCTACTAATATGACGCTCGCCTCTGACGGCAGCGACCTGACCATCACCTTTGTGCGCTCAACAAAGCAGCTGACCATCAAGGCCGTGGGCGGCACGCAGGTGTCATCGCTCGACTACTATATTTTGGCCAACTTCATTCAAAACACCGGCGCCTCGTGGGCGCGTGCTGACCTCATACCCGAAACCACGGCTGACGGCACTGTATATACCACACAGGTATTCAAAGCTACCGCCGATGGCGATATGGCGTGGGGCATGAAGAAAAAGACCGACAACGATACATGGTACAAGAACGGCGGCACCACCGCGCCCGGCACATGGAACGAATATGTGCTCAAGACCGATGGCGCAAGCGATAACAAATTCTCCGGCCTCGTCAAAGGCAACTACTATCGCATCGAGGCTCGCGAGGCTAACAGCAACCTCGATGTGCGCATCGTGAATGTGACGCCTGCCGACCCCTGGCCCGTGACCACCGAGCCGCGCCTGGTGCTCTACGCCAACAACTCGGCCAACGGCGACACCTGGTATGAATATGACTTCACCTGGAACCGCATCTACGGCAGCTACTGCGCTTACATCACCGCCAAGACCAACAGCCTCGAGACCTACATCAAGGGTATGAAGGTCAACAACTACATCTCGCGCTATGGCGTGGCCACCGGCTCTGAAGATGCCACCCTCGCCATCAGCAAGTACAGCACCTCAGGCGATGCTCTCTTCTTCGCCCAGGACTGCCTCGTGGAGGGCGGCGACAACATCACCCTCGCCAACATCGAGACCGGCAAGCGCTATCGCGTAGAGCTCCAGATGTATGACGGCGGCACCAAGGCTCGCCTGCGCTACTTCCTCGAGAATGACCAACCCAACACCACCTTTGACCCTGCCAACAACTATATCACCTTCCACTGGCAGTATAAGAACGACTCCGAGAGCGGCGACGGCCACAACGATAGCAACAACTGGACACGCCGCAAGCTCGTCTATGACCCCGAGCGCGACCTCTACACCCTCCAGATTGCCGTGCAGAAAGAGAAGACCAACACCTACTCTGACACCTACTACATCAAGCATAGCAATGGCGGCTGGAACTGCGAGGCCATGACGCAAATCGGCGGCAAGTTCTACTACAACATCAGCAACGCCGCCGGCACCGAACTGGCAATGAACAAAAACACCGCCAACGAGAGCGGTGACTTCTGGGCCAACCCGTCTGACCTCAACTACACCGGCGGCACCAAGTCCTTCTCTATGGAGGGTGGCGAAAGCGGCAACAACATCAAATTTGCCGCTGACCTCACCGGCGACTTCTGCCTCACTTACGACCCCGCTGACAATACGCTCACTATAGCTCCGGGTCAAGCTCCCGGCGCCATCAAGGCTCTCGAGTACATACGCTACACCCTCGAGCGCGACGGCGAGAACAGTAACACCTACAAGCGCATCACAGCCGTGCCCGTAGATGTATGGAACGCCGGCTGTCTCTGGACCGACAACGGGGGTAATGCCGATGCTGACAACCCCGACTTCACCTTCGAGCCTATTGACCTCAACGTGGAGGCCTACGAGGTGCAGATGCGCTACAACAGCGAGATTGGCGAGGCCGACATTCGCCTCGTGGCTCTCAGCGCCGACGAGCCCGAGCCCACTAAATACTACATCGTGGGCGAGCATATCAACGGCTGGAACTATGCCGAGCCCGCCGAGATGACCGAAGAAGTGGCCGGAGCTGTATATTCTTACTACACTTGGCTATGGAAGCAAGGCGTGGCCGGCGTTGAGAAGACCGGCTTCCGCATCGCCAACACCAAGGGCACCGAGGACCAGTTCAACGCTACCTACTACGGCCCCGTGCAGGCTGACGACTTCCTCACCACCAGCGGCGTGGCATACACATACAACGTGGGTAACCGCCCCGACAATATGGGCACATGGCAGGTGACCAACACCACCGAGTCAGGCGAAGACTACTACCGTATAGAGCTGAACGTGCAGACCGGCAAAATCACAGTCACCAACGTCACCCCGGGCATCACTGCCACGATTGCAGTGAAGGCCATCACCACGCCGTTCACCTACGGCGAGGCTCAGACCTTCAAGGCCGAGATGCCCGCAGGTGCCTCTGCCGCCGAGCCTATCTACTACACTATGGTCAACGAGGCCACCGCTACCGTCACAGTGAGTCGCGCTACCACCACCGCCACCGAGGAGCTCCTCTCCTTCACCATCAATGGTATGCCCGTAGATGAGCTGCCTAAGCTCAACAGCGACGGGAATGCGTATGTGGGTGTATATAAATACCTGCCCGCGCCCAATGTCAATGGCAGATATGTATTTGCCGCCCGCTTTAAGGTGACGGCCGACGGTGCCTCTACCATCAAGAATGCCGCCGCTAATATTGACGCCACTGAAGTCGATGTGCTCAAACCCACAGTAGCTGTACAGCGCATCACGGCCATTACTGCCAAGCATAACAGTGAGCACTTTGACGCCGCTTTTGACTTCTCAGTGAAGGTTGATGGCACCTCTTTCAACTGGTATCCCGGCTATGCCGTAACCCTCAGCAATAGCGATGGCACGCCCTACACCTGCTCGGAGCTTACAGAGGACGATATCCCCTTCATCTGCGATGCAGAGACATACTCGTGGGCTACTGACCTGCCCAAGCTCGAAGGCTATGTGCGCTATGACGGCACCACCTACACCCAAGCCAATGACTGGGGCTACTTAGCCGGGTATGAAGCACGTCTGCCCGTA
>JAEDNZ010000133.1 GCA_016302215.1 Muribaculaceae bacterium | reverse complement strand
AAAAAAAGAATGAGAAACGTAATCTCGAAAGATTTGCGATTCTCATTCTCCTCTCTCCTCGGCGGTGCGGACGAGACTCGAACTCGCGACCCCCTGCGTGACAGGCAGGTATTCTAACCGGCTGAACTACCGCACCATTGTCGATGAGCACTCTTGCTCTTCTGTGTGAGAGGCATAAGCTTTTCGGCTTTTGCGCTGCAAAGTTACAAGCAATTTTTCAACTGTGCAAATTTTTGTGCGATTTTTTTGCAAAAAAATTCATTTTCCGTCCTCCGTGGGGCTTATCACGGCCTCTCAGCCGATAAAATGCGCCAATGCTGCGGATAGAGATTGTTGGACCGATTGCCTATATTCTTGACAAATCCGAGCGGCACACCATCGTAAGTCAGCAGCACATAGCCCCTCGGCAGGCCCTCTGGCAGCGACAGCACCTCACGCCGCAGATATGTCAGCGCGGCATCGCGCAGCAGCTCCACGGCCGGGAAAGCCTCGCGGCGCAGGTCTGCCGACAGCGCCAACGGCTGCGCCGGCACTATGTCGCGCCCCTTGATTGTGGCTAATAGCGTGCCGCGGCTGACCACATCAGCCACGCCACACACGGCATCGGCCACGGACGCCATAGCGGCAGGCATGGCATAGACCTCGCCCGCAGCGCCGGCGCTGTAGCAGTAGTCGCCGACGAGCCACTCCGGCATCGCCGGCAATGACGCCTTTCCGGCCGAGGAGCCGCGCCGCCGCGCATCTTTGCTCTTGCGCGCTCGTGGCGCCTCGCCGGCGGGCTTTTGCAGCACCGCCATAAACAGGCCCTCGCCTCTGACCCTGCCGGGCAGAAAGCGATAGCACGGAATATCGGTCAGCAGCCCCGGCGCTATCTCGGCGTAGCATGAGAGCCCCACATCAACGGCCTCAGCGCCATAGTCGGCGATGATGCTTTCGATAATATCCTCGTTCTCTTGCCGATTGAAGGTGCAAGTGCTGTAGATGAGGTATCCGCCGGGCTTGAGCGCTCCCCACAGGTTGGCGATGATAGTCCTCTGCCGTGCGGCGCAGTCACACACCAGCGCCGGCGACCACTGCTCCACCGCCACGGCATCTTTGCGCATCATGCCCTCGCCCGAGCATGGCACGTCGGCGGCGATGATGTCAAAGAAAGCGTGGAGAGCGCCAAACTGCGCGGTGTCGCCGCGAGTGACTATCACCCCCGGCCTACCCCACTTGGCCACATTCTCGGCAAGAATGTTGGCGCGTCGGTAGTCATACTCATTAGCTACGACTACGGCCTCGGGCGGCAGGGCATCGAGCGCCGCCGTGGTCTTGCCACCGGGAGCGGCGCAGGCATCAAGGTAGGTAATAGCGGCATCGGCGGGCATCGAGGCCACCAGGCGGCGCACCACGGCCGCGATGGCCATCGACGAGGCATCCTGCACATAGTAACGCCCCTGATGCAGCGCCGGGTCAAAGGTGAAGGCAGGCCGCGCATCCAGATAAGCGGCATCAGGCCACCACGCCACCGCTGCGGAGGCCTCAAAGGCGCCACGGGGCCGGGCTTTGAGTGGATTGAAGCGCACACTCACCTGCGGCGCTGTGGCCGACAGCGCCTCACACAATCCTCGCAGCTGCACGCCGCCGCGCGCTATGTATGAGTCAATAAGCTTGACAAAATCTGAGGGTAGAGTCACCGGCGTATTTTGGGGGATTTATTGGTGCGGCTATGACGGCCGCGCCAGGTTGGCACATTTTTTGTTTCTTGTCTGCAAAGGTAGCGAAACTTTTCGAGCCTCGCTATTGTTTTAAATAATAATACCGATACAATATGGAGAAAATAAGCGAAAAATTTGAGGATATCATCTCGGCGGGCAAGCCGGTATTAGTGGATTTTTACGCCACATGGTGCGGCCCGTGTCAGGCACAGGCGCCTATCCTGCACCAGGTGAAAGCGTCAGTTGGCGACAAGGCCATAGTGCTGAAAATTGATGTGGATCGCAACAGCGGCGTCGCCGCCAAATACGGGGTGCGGTCAGTGCCCACACTGATGCTCTTTGTCGATGGCGCTATGGTGTGGCGCGAGGCGGGGCTACATCAGCGCGAGGCGCTGCTTGAGGTCATAGGCCGCCACATCAGATAGCGTAAGGATACTTTATATCCCACAGAAACAGCGGCTCGCCGGGCATCGAAGTGCCGGCAGCGCAGCGGTCACGCCGCTCCAAGATGTCGAGCACCGCGGCCGGAGGCATCTTGCCGCGCCCCACATCTACGAGGGTGCCCACCACCGCGCGCACCATATTGCGCAGGAACCGGTCAGCAGTGATGACAAACACATATCGGTCAGCCATGGGGCAGCCGTGAGGCGTATCGCCGTCAAGAGGCATCCAGCGCGCACAGCGCAGGTCGCAGATATTTGTCTTGACATCGGTGTGCAGCTTGCTGAACGAGGTGAAGTCGCGCCGCCCCACCAACAAGGCCGCCGCCTCATTCATGGCATCGAAGTCGAGCGAGGGCGGAGCCTGCCACGACAGCGGCGGCAGGAAGGGGTCCTTTGACGTGTGCAGATAGTAGTGGTAAGTGCGCTCCACGGCATCAAATCGCGCATGGGCGTCCGGCGCCACCGCCACGACGTCATGAATGGCGATGTCACGCCCCACTATGGCATTGACAGCACGGACAAAGCGCGCATCTACGGCGATGTCGTCGGGGATGTCGGCATGGGCCACCATCAGGCGTGCATTGACCCCGGCATCAGTGCGGCCGGCTCCGGTGACGGCGATGTCAGTGCGCGTAACCATAGCGAGAGCCTGCTCCACTACCTGCTGCACGCTGATATCGCCGGGCTGGCGTTGCCACCCGTGATAAGCGGCGCCGCGATATGACAGTTTGATAAAGAAGCGTGCCATATCGCCCGTGTCAATCGCGCTCGAGGTAAGTGTAGCCGAAGAGGCCGGCGCGATATGTGCTGACAAAATCGCGGCCCTCCTCGGGGGTGATGGTGCCGGCCTTCATCGAGGCGGTGACCCAGGCCTCGACGTTGCGCACGAGTTTTTTGGCATTAAACTGCACATAGTCAAGCACCTCATCTACGGTCTCGCCCTCGATGATTTGGTCTATCTCGTAGTGGTCTTTATACACGCTGATATGCACGGCGTTGGTGTCGCCGAAGAGGTTGTGCAAGTCGCCGAGTATCTCTTGGTAAGCACCCACGAGGAATACACCCAGATAATAAGGCTCGCCGGCCTTGACGGCATGCACGGGCAAGGCATTTGTGGCGCCCTGCGACGTGATGAAGTTGGCTATTTTGCCATCGGAGTCGCACGTCATATCCTGTAAGGTGCAGGTGCGTGTGGGCTTCTCGTCGAGGCGTGACAGCGGTATTATGGGGAATATCTGATCTACCGCCCACGAGTCAGGCAAAGACTGAAACAGCGAGAAGTTGCAGAAGTATTTGTCGGGGACCATGCGGGAGATTTTGCGCAGCTCGTCGGGCACATGCTTCATAGTGTGAGCGAGCTCTCCCACCTCGCGCGCGATTGACCAGAACAGCTTCTCAATGGTGGCTCGGGTGCGCAGGTCGAGCATACCGAGGCTGAAGCGGTCCAGGGCCTCCTCGCGTATCTGTAGGGCATCGTGCCAGCTCTCAAAGAGGCTCTGATGGTCAAGGCCGTCCCATATCTGATACAGCTCTCGGGCCAGCTCGTGGTCGCTGTCGGCGACTTCGGCATTGTCGCTCCACTGCGGCAGGCGAGTGGTCTCGAGCACCTCGAGGATGAGGATAGAGTGGTGAGCCGTAAGCGATCGGCCGCTCTCGGTGATGATATTGGGCTGCGGCAGCTCGTTTTTCTCGCAGACATCAACGATGGCCGAGACGGCATCGTTGGCATACTCTTGTATTGAGTAGTTCATGGAGCTCTCCGAGGAGCTTGAGCGAGTGCCGTCATAATCGACGCCGAGGCCTCCGCCGATGTCGATGAAGTCAATGGCAAAGCCTATCTTAGCGAGCTGCACATAGAACTGAGTGGCCTCACGCAGGGCATTCTTGATGACACGTATCTTGGTGATTTGCGAGCCTATGTGGAAGTGTATCAGCTTGAGGCAGTCCTTGAGGTCACGGCGCTCCATAAAGTCAATAGCCTCAAGGAGCTCAGAGGAGTTGAGGCCGAATTTTGAGGAGTCGCCACCGCTCTCAGACCACTTGCCGGCTCCGGTGCTGGAGAGCTTGATGCGCATGCCTATGTTGGGACGTATCTTCAGGCGTCGTGCAATGTCGGCGATAAGCACAAGCTCATTGAGCTTCTCCACCACCAGGTAAATGCGGCGGCCCATCTTCTGGGCCAGCAGCGCCAGCTCAATGTATCCCGAGTCCTTGTAGCCGTTGCAGATGATTAGAGCGTTCTCGGCGATGTTAGTGGCGAGGACGGCGTGCAGCTCAGGCTTGCTGCCGGCCTCCAGTCCGATGTTGAATTTCTTGCCGTAGCTCACAATCTCCTCCACCACCTGGCGCATCTGATTGACCTTGATGGGGTAAATCATGAAATTCTTGGCCCGGTAATTGTATGTCTCGGCTGCGCGGGCAAAGCAGTTGGAAATCTTCTCGATGCGGTTGTCGAGGATATCGGGGAAGCGCAACAGCACGGGCGAGGATATGTCCTTGACCTTAAGCTCGTCCATTATCTCGCGCAAATCCACCGATGCCTGCCCGGGCCGAGGTGTCACCACCACATGGCCTTTGTCATTGATGGAAAAATAGTTTCGGCCCCAGCCGTTGATATTATACAGCTCCGCGCTGTCTTCGATACGCCATCGTCTCATGGGCTCAATTTGCTTGGGTATAGTTATGGTATTATGTGATTGGAGCCACAAATTTAGTGATTTTTTATGCTTTTACAGCCCTTTTTGCGTATTTTCGCTAAAATTATTAAGTTTTTGGCCTGAAGGTAGCAAAAAAAGACGTATATTTGCGGTAGATATAACGACTAAAACCATAAGCGCCTAAATAAGCAAACAATCAAAGATACATTAATCCATAAAACCACTACCACTATGAATAGCAAATTATGCTACATCGCAAT
>JAEDNZ010000004.1 GCA_016302215.1 Muribaculaceae bacterium | reverse complement strand
CTACAATAGCATCGCCACCTACACATCTGATTAGCAAACAATTACAAAGCGCCCCTGGCCGCCGCCACAAGCAGGCGATGCGCCGCCGTTGCGTTTCTTTCTTCGGATTTTATCAGCAAAAATTGCTTTTCTCTGAGCGTAATGACACAGCAATCCCGCATCGGGGGCGACGCGGGATTGCTGTATCGTGAGTGTGAGTATTCTGTCAGATTACTCTGCTGCAGGCGCTTCGGCTGCGGGAGCCTCAGCAACGGGAGCTTCAGCAGCGGGAGCGGCTGCTTTCTTGCGAGAGCGGCGAGTCTTTGACTTAGCAGCCTTCTTGTCCTTAAGCATAGCCTCGTTGTAGTCCACGAGCTCTATGATGCAGGTCTTGGCGTTGTCGCCCAGGCGGTTGCCGGTCTTGAGGATGCGGGTGTAGCCGCCGGGACGCTCGCCTATCTTCTGTGCTATCTCGCCGAAGAGCTCCTTGACGGCCTCTTTGTTCTGAAGATAGCTGAAGACCACGCGGCGATTGTTCATCGTGTCGGCTTTGGCGCGGTTGATGATAGGCTCGGCGTAGATACGCAGTGCCTTAGCCTTGGCAAGAGTAGTAGAGATGCGCTTGCGCAGGATTAGGGCTATGGTCATATTAGCGAGCAGCGCATCGCGGTGAGCTTTGGTGCGGCTAAGATGATTAAATTTCTTATTATGTCTCATCGTTGGTTACTCTTTATCTAATTTGTATTTTGAAATATCCATTCCGAACGACAGGTTGAGGTTTGTCAGGAGCTGCTCCAGCTCGGTGAGTGACTTCTTGCCGAAGTTGCGGAATTTGAGCAGGTCGGTCTTATTGAAGACCACGAGCTCGGCGAGGGTCTCTACCTCGGCGCTCTTGAGGCAGTTGAGGGCGCGCACTGACAAGTCCATGTCAACGAGCTTAGACTTAAGCAGTTGACGCATGTGCAGCACTTCTTCGTCAAATTCCTCATTGGTCTCGGTCTCTTGCGTCTCGAGGGTGATTTTCTCGTCAGAGAACATCATAAAGTGATGGATGAGGATCTTGGCGGCCTCTTTGAGGGCGTCTTTGGGTTGGATTGACCCGTTGGTAGTAATCTCTAATGTGAGTTTGTCGTAGTCGGTTTTCTGATCTACGCGGAAGTTTTCAACAGCGATCTTGACGTTCTTGATAGGCGTATAGACTGAGTCTATGGCGATGACGTTGACATCGTCGTTGGGTGTTTGGTTTTCTTCTGCCGGCACCCAGCTGCGGCCCTTGTTGATGGTCAATTCGATGGTGAAGCTTGCGCTCTGATCCAAATGACAGATGACGAGCTCGGGGTTCATCACTTCAAACCCGGTGAGCACGGCACCGATGTCACCGGCCTTGAACACTTCTTTACCTGACACGTTGATGGTGACTTTCTCAGCCTCGGTGTCTTCTACCACTTGCTTGAGGTCAACTTGCTTGAGGTTGAGGATGATGTTGGTCACATCTTCCTTGACGCCGGCGATGGTATCGAATTCGTGTTTTACTCCGTCGATTTTTATCGATGAGATGGCAAAGCCTTCAAGCGATGAGAGGAGTACGCGACGCAGTGCGTTGCCCACGGTGATGCCATAGCCCGGTTCCAAAGGTTTGAACTCAAACTTGCCGTAGAAGTTGTCGGCTTCCAACATGAGGACCTTGTCAGGTTTTTGGAATGCTAAAATAGCCATGGACCTTGGTGTATTAGGGATTATTACTTAGAATAGAGCTCGACTATCAGCTGCTCCTTGATGTTCTCGGGGATGTCTTCGCGAGCGGGCACGTGAAGATACTTGCCTGACTCGGTAGCCTCGTCCCATTCGATCCAGGGATATTTGCTGTGGTTGAAGCCGGCCAGTGAGTCGGCGATAACCTCGAGTGACTTTGACTTCTCACGCACACCTACCACGTCGCCGGGCTGTACTGCGAATGAGGGGATATTCACCACGGCGCCGTTGACGGTGATGTGGCGGTGCAGCACAAGCTGGCGTGCGGCGGGGCGTGTGGGAGCGATGCCCATACGATATACCACATTGTCCAGACGGCCTTCCAACAGCTGCAGCAGCAACTCGCCGGTGACACCTTTCATGCGCGATGCCTTCTCAAAGAGGTTGCGGAACTGGCGCTCGAGCACACCATAGGTGTATTTAGCTTTCTGCTTCTCGCGCAGCTGAGTGCCGTACTCTGAAGTCTTGCGACGTTTGTTCTGGCCATGCTGGCCCGGGGGATAATTGCGGCGCTGGAGCACCTTGTCTTCTCCGAAGATGGGTTCGCCAAATTTGCGGGCGATTTTGGTCTTAGGACCGATGTATCTTGCCATTGTAGTTAAAAATCAGTTTGTTGGTGATCAAGGGTGCTGTGCTTGCGGGCTCTTGTCGCTCTGCCGGGGCGGTGCAGCCGCGACCATAGAGAGGTGAAGGGAAAATATGGTCATATTTCACTGCCCTGAAGCGAGTGGCTCGGAGCTTGGCTTCTCACCCCGGGGGGTGATGGCCTCGCACGGCCCGTGATCGGTTATGGGTTGAATTGTTGTTGTAACTAAAAGTTGAAAGCAGAGTATGCCGTCGCCGCTGCCGTGCTCGTCATGGTCAGTAGTGACACTGACGGCCGGGGCTGACGGCGTAACTGATTATTAAACTCTTCTGCGCTTGGGCGGACGGCATCCGTTGTGGGGCAGAGGAGTGACGTCGATAATCTCAGTCACTTCGATGCCGGCACCATGGATGGTGCGGATTGCTGATTCGCGACCGTTGCCGGGGCCTTTGACGTATGCTTTCACCTTGCGCAGGCCCAGGTCATAGGCCACCTTGGCGCAATCCTGAGCTGCCATCTGGGCTGCATACGGGGTGTTCTTCTTTGAACCGCGGAAGCCCATCTTGCCGGCTGATGACCAGCTGATGACTTGGCCTTCGCTGTTGGCAAGGCACACGATGATGTTGTTGAAAGATGAATGTACGTGAAGCTGACCATCAGCGCCAACTTTGACGTTTCTCTTCTTTGCTGCGACTGTCTTTTTTGCCATAGTTCGTTATTATTTAGTAGCTTTCTTCTTGTTAGCAACGGTTTTCTTGCGACCCTTGCGAGTGCGGGCGTTGTTCTTGGTTGATTGACCGCGCACGGGGAGGCCGTTGCGGTGACGGATGCCTCGGTAGCAACCGATATCCATCAGTCGTTTGATGTTGAGCTGAATCTCGCTGCGCAGGTCACCTTCTACCTTATAGTCTGAGCCGATGACTTCGCGCACCTTGGCGGCCTGGGCGTCTGTCCAGTCTTGCACCTTGATATTGACATCTACGCCTGCCTTGGCAAGGATGCTCTTTGCGGCGCTGCGTCCGATGCCGAAGATGTAGGTCAAGGCGATTTCACCTCTTTTGTTCTGGGGGAGGTCAACTCCCACTATACGTACTGCCATATATATTATCCTTGACGTTGTTTATACTTTGGGTTCTTTTTATTGATCACATAGAGACGCCCCTTGCGACGAACTATCTTGCAATCCGGGGTGCGTTTTTTTACTGAAGCTCTTACTTTCATTGCTTTTAGTGTATGGGGGATTTGTTGTTATTTGTATCGGAATGCTATACGGCCTTTGCTAAGGTCGTAGGGCGACATCTCCACGCGCACCTTATCGCCGGGCAGTATCTTGATGTAATGCATGCGCATCTTACCCGAGATGTGGGCCGTGATTTCGTGGCCGTTCTCAAGCTCTACGCGAAACATTGCGTTGGACAATGCCTCCACGATGGTGCCGTCTTGCTCTATTGCTGTCTGTTTTGCCATGTATGAGATGGTAATGCGTTAAATAAATCTATCTTCGATTGCTTGGTGTATGTAGTCAAAGGTGGTCATTACGTGCACCTGGTCGTCAATGATGGCGAGCGTGTGCTCGTAGTGAGCTGAGGGCTGGCGGTCGCGAGTGCGGCAGGTCCAGCCATCTTGCTCGATGACAATATTGCGGCTGCCCATGTTGATCATAGGCTCAATGCAGATACACATGCCATTGCGCAGCACGGGGCCGGTGCCGCGGCGCCCATAGTTAGGCACCTCGGGCGACTCGTGCATGTGGCGGCCTATGCCGTGGCCACACATCTCGCGCACCACGCTGTAGCCGCGGCTCTCGCAGTAGGTCTGCACCGCATTGGCGATATCGCCCACACGGTGGCCCGGACGGCACGCCTCGATGCCCACGGCGAGTGACTCGCGAGTGGTCTTGCACAATGCATGCTTCTCCGCGCTGATCTCGCCCACCGCAAAGGTGTAGCAGCTGTCGCCCATAAAGCCATCTTTCTCCACAACGGTGTCGATGCCCACGATGTCGCCCTCGCGCAAGGTATATCCCGAAGGAAAGCCATGCACCACGACCTCGTTGACCTCAATACACAACGTGCCGGGGAAACCCTCATATCCCAAGCAGGCAGGCCGACCGCCATTGTCGCGAATAAATTCGCGAGCAATGGTGTCGAGCTTGCGTGTGGTCACGCCGGGGGCTATCCACTTGGCCACTTCGCCAAGGGTCTGCGACACGAGCGTCGTTGCTGCTCGCATCTGCTGTATTTCCTCCGGTGTTTTGAGATAAATCATTTAATTATTGCAATGATTGTGTTATGGGGTGGATGTTGTCGCTTATTAATATGCCTGTCCGGTGGTGCGGCCCTTGATGCTGCCTTCGCGCATGAGGCCGTCATAATAGTGCATCTTCAGATGGCCCTCTACCTGCTGCAGAGTATCAAGCACCACACCCACCATAATCAGCAGCGAGGTGCCGCCGAAGAATTGAGCGAAGTTTTGGCTGATACCGAAGAAGCGGGCAAAGGCGGGCAAGATAGCCACGATACCCAAGAAGATGGAGCCGGGCAGGGTGATGCGTGACATGATAGCATCAAGATACTCTGCCGTCTTCTTGCCGGGCTTGACGCCGGGGATAAAGCCGTTGTTACGCTTGAGGCTGTCAGCCATATCGTTGGGGCGCACCGTGATTGCCGTATAGAAGTAGGTGAACGCTACTATCAGCAGGAAGAACACTGCATTATACCAGAAGCTATTGATATCGGTGAATGCACGCACAAAGCCTGATTCTGCTCCCTGGAAGCCTGCAAGCGTCATCGGGATGAACATGATAGCCTGGGCGAAGATGATAGGCATCACACCGGCAGCATTGACCTTCAAAGGCAGATACTGACGCGCGCCGCCATACTGGCGATTGCCTACCACGCGCTTGGCATACTGCACGGGCACCTTGCGTGTGCCCTGCACCAGCAGCACTGCTCCCACGGTGACTGCAAACAGCAGCACTACCTCCACGATGAACATTACCAGACCGCCCTGGCTGCCGGTAGAGCCCGGCAGACGGCTGGTAAACTCAAAGAAGAGGGCTCCCGGCAGACGGGCAATGATACCTACCAAGATGATGAACGAGATACCATTGCCGATGCCACGGTCTGTGATGCGCTCACCCAGCCACATGATAAACATGGAGCCGGCTGCGAGGATGATAGTCAGATATGCCACTGTCCAGAAACCAAACGACATCGCTGTGCCATTGGCTGCGCTGTTGACCTGAACCTGCAAGTTGACCAGATAGGCCGGAGCTTGAAGCACCAGGATCAGCACCGTCAGGTAGCGCGTGTACTGGTTGAGTTTCTGGCGGCCGCTCTCGCCTTCGCGCTGCATCTTCTGGAACGAAGGCAGCACCATGCCACACAGCTGTATCACGATTGATGCCGTGATGTATGGCATAATACCGAGAGCGAAAATCGAGGCCTGCGAGAACGCACCGCCCGAGAACATATCCAACAGCTGCATCAGGCCGCTCTTGTTGGTGAAGTTGGCCAGTGCATCGATGTCAGACGGCGATATCCCCGGCAGCACTACATAGCAACCCAGGCGGTACACCAGTACCAGCAACAGGGTCACCATGATGCGCTTACGCAGCTCTTCGACTTTCCAGATGTTTTGGAGTGTCTGTACGAATCTCATTATGCGTTGAGTTTATTAACCGAGCCGCCTGCTGCCTCGATAGCTGCCTGCGCAGCGGCTGAGAAGGCGTGAGCCTCTACGGTTATTGCGTGCTTAATTTCGCCGTTAGCGAGGATTTTCACTCTTGCCTTGCCGTTGATGCAGCCGGCGGCGCGCAGCTCTGCCAGACCGATAGTGGTCAGGCCCTTGTCGGCTGCCAGCGCCTCGAGGACCTCAAGGTTGACGGCTTTGTATTCCACACGGTTGATATTCTTGAAACCGAATTTGGGGAGACGACGCTGCAAGGGCATCTGACCACCCTCAAATCCTATCTTACGTTTGTAGCCGGAACGCGACTTGGCGCCTTTGTGACCACGGGTCGATGTGCCACCCTTGCCGCTGCCTGCGCCTCGGCCGATACGGGTCTTGCTGTGTACTGAGCCTACGGCCGGTTGTAAATTACTTAAGTCCATAATATTGTGTGCTGTAATTTTAAGCGTTGGTCACTTCTACAAGATGACGAACTTTGTTTACCATTCCCATCACCGACGGAGTGTCTTCCACTACCACCGTGTGATGCATTTTCTTGAGGCCGAGTGCATCGAGAGTGCGCTTCTGCACTGCCGGGCAGTTGATACGGCTCTTTATCTGTGTTACTTTGATTTTTGCCATTGTCGTGTAGAGTGAGGAGTTTAGCCTTTGAATACTTGTTCTACTGAAATGCCACGGTTCTGTGCCACCGTTGACGGCGAACGCATCTCGCCCAGCGCGGCGATCGTAGCCTTGACAAGGTTGTGAGGGTTAGAGGAGCCCTTGCTCTTGGCAAGCACGTCAGTGATACCTACGCTCTCGAGCACGGCACGCATAGCACCACCGGCCTTTACACCGGTACCCTGCGAGGCAGGCTTGAGGATGATGCGCGAGCCGCCGAACTTGAATTCCTGCTCGTGAGGGATAGTGCCTTTGTGCACCGGCACCTTGATGAGGTTCTTCTTGGCTGACTCCACGCCCTTGGCGATGGCGGCCTGCACCTCATTAGCCTTGCCCAGGCCCCAGCCTACGATGCCATTCTCGTCACCTACCACTACGATAGCGGCGAAGGTGAATGTGCGGCCACCCTTGGTCACTTTGGTGACACGATTGATTGCCACGAGGCGATCCTTAAGATCAAGGTCGCTGGTGGTCTTTACTCGGTTATTTTTATTTACCATAGTGATTATTAGAATTTGAGGCCGCCTTTGCGAGCTGCATCAGCGAGTGATTTAACACGACCGTGGAACAGGTAACCGTTGCGGTCAAATACTACTTCTGTGATGCCGGCTGCGAGGGCTTTTTCTGCTATTGCCTCGCCGACCTTGGCGGCAATCTCTGACTTGGTACCCTCGGCGATGCCTTTTGACGAGGTGGCCACTAAGGTCACACCGGCAAGGTCATCGATGAGCTGCACATAAATCTGCTTGTTGCTGCGGAAGACAGTCATACGCGGACGGCTGGCGGTGCCGGAGATTTTGCCGCGGATGCGCGTCTTGATCTTATTTCTTCTCTGTATCTTGGATATCATGATGCTACTGAGTTTACTTATTTAGCACCGGCTGTCTTACCGGACTTACGACGAATTACTTCGCCTACAAACTTGATACCTTTACCCTTGTAAGGCTCGGGCTTGCGCAGCGAACGTATCTTGGCGCATACCTGGCCCAGAAGCTGCTTGTCATCGCTCTGCAAGATGATGAGCGGGTTTTTGTTACGCTCACTCTTGGCCTCTACCTTAATCTCAGGCGGGAATTTGATATATATGGCGTGAGAGAAACCAAGCGCCAGCTCAAGCACCTGACCGGTGGCTGTGGCACGGTAACCTACACCTACTAATTCCATCTCTTTCTTATAGCCCTCTGACACGCCTACCACCATATTGTGGATAAGTGCGCGATACAGACCATGCTGCGCACGGTGCTCACGATCATCACTGGGGCGCGTCACTGTGACTTGGCCATCTGCCACCGTCACCGTCATATCGGGGCTCACTGCTTGGCTGAGCTCACCCTTGGGGCCTTTTACTTTTACTACGTTGTTGCTATCTACCGTGACAGTTACGCCGGCAGGGATAGCGATGGGGGCTTTACCTATTCTTGACATAATTGCTCACGTTTTAGTAGATGTAACACAACACTTCGCCACCGATCTTCTCTGCGGCGGCTGCCTTATTGGTCATCACACCCTTTGAGGTAGAAAGGATGGCGATGCCAAGGCCGTTTAACACTCGGGGCATATCCTTATAGCCTGTGTATTGACGCAGACCGGGACGCGACACGCGCTTCAAGCCTTTGATGGCGTTGACGCGGTCCTTCGGGTCATACTTCAGGGCTATTTTGATAATGCCGGCGGGGGTCTCACCCTCTATAAACTTATAATTAAGTATATAGCCTTGTTCGAAGAGAATTTTGGTAATCTCTTTTTTCAAGTTTGAGGCAGGCACCTCGACCACGCGGTGGTTGGCCTTGATGGCATTCCTCAATCTTGTCAGATAGTCTGCTATCGGATCTGTCATTTTATTGATGTTTAAATTGATTGGGCTTTTCCCAACAATATTTAATACTCACTGTGTCTTTGATGCGTCTGCGGCGCCCCCCACACGGGGGCCTTCGCTCTGCGCCAGTGGCGTAAAATGGTGGGAGAGTAAGCGGATTTAGGAGTTGTTACTGATTACCAGCTTGCTTTCTTTACACCCGGGATAAGACCGGCTGATGCCATTTCACGGAACTGAATACGCGAGAGGCCGAATTCACGCATATAGCCTTTGGGGCGGCCGGTGATAGAGCAGCGGTTGTGCAGACGCACACGCGAAGCGTTCTTGGGGAAACGCTGCAGCTGCTGATATGCTTCATAATCGCCGATGGCCTTCAGGGCTGCTTTTCTTTCGGCATACTTGGCCACGAGCTTTGCGCGCTTGACCTCGCGTGCCTTCATTGATTCTTTAGCCATAGATGTGCTGTTTTCTTTTATTTAGCGTTTTTGAATGGGAGTCCGAAGTGCTTGAGCAAGGCATAGCCCTCTTCGTCGGTGTTTGCCGTGGTCACGAAGGTGATATTCATACCCTGCAGCTTATTGATATTGTCAATGTTGATCTCCGGGAAGATGATCTGCTCTGTCACGCCCAGGGTGTAGTTGCCACGGCCGTCGAGCTTGCCCTCGATACCTTTGAAGTCGCGGATACGAGGCAGAGCCACGCGGATCAGACGCTCCAGGAACTCATACATACGGTCACGACGCAGAGTCACCATCACACCTACCGGCATGCGCTTACGCAGCTTGAAGTTTGAGATATCCTTCTTTGACAATGTAGCCACTGCCTTTTGGCCGGTGATGGCCGTGATCTCGTTGACGGCGATGTCGATGAGTTTCTTGTCCTGCGTTGCATCGCCCAAGCCCTGATTGATTACAATCTTCTTGAGGCGGGGCACCTGCATTACGGTCTTATAGCCGAATTCTTTCTCAAGAGCGGGGACTATGCGCTCGATGTAGTCCTTGTGAAGGGTTGCTGCCATTATTTAATCTCCTCTCCTGATTTTTTAGCAATTCTCACGGCCTTGCCGTTGTCGTCACGGCGGATAGCGATACGCGTAGGCTTACCGCTCTTGGGGTCGATGAGGCTGAGGTTAGAAATATGGATGGGAGCCTCACGCTTGATGAGGCCGCCGTTGGGATATTGTGCGGTGGGCTTGGTGGCCTTAGTCACCATGTTGATGCCTTCGACTACGGCGCGCATCTTCGAGGGCTGTACCTCGAGGACACGGCCTGTCTTACCGCGGTCTTCACCGGAGAGCACATAGACGGTGTCGCCTTTCTTTATGTGTATCTTTGTCATTGTAGTGCTTGATTGCGGTTTGTTAGATAGTTAAAGTACTTCGGGAGCCAGCGACACTATCTTCATATTGGTGGCGCGCAGCTCGCGGGCTACCGGGCCGAAGATACGCGTGCCGCGCAGCTCGCCGGCGTTGTTGAGGAGCACACAGGCATTGTCATCAAAGCGGATGTAGGAGCCGTCTGCTCGGCGGATTTCCTTCTTCGTGCGCACGACGACAGCCTTTGACACGGTGCCTTTCTTTACGTCGGAGCTCGGTATCACCGACTTGACCGATACGACGATGATATCGCCGACGGATGCGTAGCGGCGGCCTGTGCCTCCGAGGACATGGATGCAGAGCGCTTCGCGGGCTCCACTGTTGTCTGCTACGGTTAATCGTGTTTCAGTCTGTATCATTGTATTACTTCACTTTTTCGATGATTTCAACTAAGCGCCATCTCTTGGTCTTGCTTAAGGGGCGCGTTTCCATCAAGCGCACGGTGTCGCCTACGCTGCACTCGTTCTTCTCGTCGTGTGCGTGGTATTTCTTCGTCTTGTTCACGAATTTACCATAAATCGGGTGCTTCTCCTTCCACTTGATAGTCACGGTGATGGTCTTGTCACCCTTGTTGCTGGTCACTACCCCCACACGCTCTTTTCGTAAGTTTCTCTTTTCCATTGGTGTTGTCCTTATTTATTGTTGAGTTGGCGTTGACGCAGCTCCGTCTGCACGCGAGCTATCATCTTACGATCAGCGGTTATCTTAGCGGGGCTGTCGATGGGCGACACTGCATGTGTAGCCTTCAGCTGCACATACTCCTTCTGCATCTGCTCCAGACGCTCCTGGAGGTCCGCAGTGCTAAGTTCTTTTATTTCTTCTTTCTTCATAGCTTTTTACACGTTTTGGGTGGGATCATAGTCGCGACGTACTACAAACTTGGTCACCACGGGCAGCTTCTGGGCTGCCAAGCGCAGTGCTTCTTTTGCGATGTCATAGCTTACGCCTTCCACCTCGATGATCATACGACCCGGGGTCACAGCGGCTACGAAGCCATCGGGATTACCTTTACCTTTACCCATGCGGACATCGGCAGGCTTGCGGGTGATGGGCTTATCCGGGAAAATGCGTATCCAGATCTGGCCCTGACGTTGCATATAACGTGTCACAGCCACACGTGCTGCCTCGATCTGACGCCCGGTGATCCACTTGGTCTCCAGTGTCTTGATGCCGAAGGAGCCGAAGGCCAGCTGGTTGCCGCGCTGGGCAAATCCTTTTGAGCGGCCTTTCTGTTGGCGGCGAAACTTTGTTTTCTTCGGTTGTAACATTGTTATTGATTACTGTCTAAAGAGTTTAACGATTGTTTTTAGCGCGGCGGAAGCCTCCACGACGCGGAGCACCGGCGCCTGCTGCCGAACGTCCTTCTTTCTGATTTGAAGTAAACTGAGGAGCCAAGTCACGCTTGCCATAAACCTCACCGCGGCAGATCCATACCTTCACACCGATGACACCCACCTTGGTGTGTGCCTCTACTAAAGCATAGTCGATATCTGCACGCAGAGTGTGCAGCGGTGTGCGGCCTTCCTTGAACATCTCGTTGCGAGCCATCTCGGCGCCGTTGAGGCGGCCTGCTACTTGCACCTTGATGCCCTCAGCGCCCGCGCGCATCGTTGAGGCTACTGCCATCTTCACCGCGCGGCGATAGGCAATCTTGCCCTCGATTTGGCGTGCGATATTGGCAGCCACGATCTGAGCGTCAAGCTCAGGGCGTTTTACCTCGAAGACATTGATCTGAACGTCCTTATCGGTTACTTTCTTGAGCTCTTCTTTGAGCTTCTCCACATCTTGGCCGCCCTTGCCGATAATCAGGCCGGGGCGTGAGGTGCACACGGTGATGGTCAGGAGCTTAAGAGTGCGCTCTATCACTACTCGAGACACGCTGCATTTAGCCAAACGCTCATTGAGATATTCACGCAGCTTGTAATCTTCGAGGATATTGGCGGGATACTTGCGCTTCTCAGTCCAGTTCGAATCCCAGCCACGGATGATACCCAGGCGATTACTGATCGGATTTACTTTTTGTCCCATTGTTGTTTATGCTTATTTAGCGTTATCGATAGTGTCAACTATGAGGGTCACATGGTTCGAACGCTTACGGATACGATATCCACGGCCCTGAGGTGCCGGACGCAGACGCTTGAGCATCGGTGCACAATTCACATAGATTGTGCTGATGTACAGCTCGCCGCTCTCGGCCTTCTTGTCATTTTTCTGTTCCCAGTTGGCGATTGCCGAGCGCAGCAGCTTCTCCAAGCGTGCGGCAGCTTCTTTATTCGAGAACTTGAGGATGCCGAGGGCACGGAAGGCTTCCTTGCCTCGCACCATGTCGGCTACCAGTCGCATCTTGCGGGGAGAAGTCGGCACATTGATGAGCTTGGCAAATGCCACGCTCTTCTGTGCCTCCTTACGACTGTCGGCTGATGTTCTTTTTCTTACACCCATTGTATTTGATTCTTTTTTTGTCAAAAATATGATTAACGGGCCCTTACTTATTTCTTCTTATTGCCGGCATGACCGCGGAAAGTGCGGGTAGGGGCAAACTCGCCCAGCTTGTGACCTACCATGTTCTCGGTGACATACACCGGAATAAACTTGTTGCCATTATGCACGGCAAAGGTGTGTCCGACAAACTCGGGCGCGATCATTGATGCGCGGCTCCAGGTCTTGATGACATTCTTCTTGCCGGATGCCTCCATGTCAGCAACCTTCTTCTCAAGCTTTACGCTGATAAAGGGTCCTTTTTTTAATGAACGACTCATAATTACGTGTTTATCAGATTACTTCTTTCTTCTTTCAATAATATACTTCGAAGATTGCTTCTTGGGCGAGCGTGTCTTGAGACCCTTTGCATACAGACCCTTGCGTGAGCGAGGATGACCACCGGATGCACGGCCTTCACCACCACCCATCGGGTGATCTACAGGGTTCATTACGACACCACGGTTGCGAGGACGACGTCCCAGCCAACGGCTGCGTCCGGCCTTGCCCGAGCGCTCAAGCGAGTGCTCGCTGTTGCCCACCACGCCTACCGTTGCTTTGCAGGTTGACAGGATCTTGCGAGTCTCACCCGAAGGTAATTTGACAATCGCGTAATTGCCCTCACGGGAGATCAGCTGCGCAAAAGTGCCGGCTGAGCGAGCCATTGAGGCTCCTTGTCCGGGACGCAGCTCGATGGCGTGGATGATAGTACCTACCGGTATGTTGCTCAGGGGCAGCGCATTACCGATTTCGGGTGCTACATCCGGACCGCTTACCACGGTCTGGCCAACTTGTAAGCCGTTGGGTGCGATGATGTAAGCCTTGGCGCCGTCAACATAGTAGAGCAACGCGATGCGTGCCGAGCGATTCGGATCATACTCGATTGACTTAACCACGGCAGGTACTCCGTCTTTGTTTCTCTTAAAGTCAATGATACGGTATTTACGCTTGTGCCCACCGCCAAGGTAGCGGACGGTGAGATGACCCTCGGCATTGCGGCCGCCGGTCGATTTTTTACCGACTGTAAGAGATTTCTCCGGTGTAGTAGCAGTGATTGTACCTTTAAATACACCGATAACCTTGTGTCTTTGCCCCGGAGTGGTGGGCTTGAATTTTCTTACTGCCATTGTTTATTATATATTGCTGAAAAAGTCGATTGTTTGGCCTTCGCTGACGGCTACGGTCACCTTCTTCCACGACGAGGTCTTGCCGCGGAGAAGACCGCTCTTGGTCCAGCGCGATTTGTTCTTGCCGCGCACGATAGCTGTGTTGATCTTCACAACTTTCACGCCATAGAGATCCTCGATGGCCGCCTTGATCTGTGCCTTGTCGGCCTCGGGACATACGCTGAACGTGTAGCGATTAAGCTTCTCTGTCAGCTTGGTCGCCTTCTCGGTCAGGATTGGTTTCAGTGAGATATCCATTGTGTAGTTCCTCCTGCTTTAAAAGTTGTTAAGAACAGCGACACTGCTCTCGGTGAGAACGATGGCGTTGTTATTCATGATCACATACGTATTCAGGTCGGACGCATTCATCAAGGATGCGTTCGGCACATTACGGGAAGACAAATATACGTTATTATCGCGACCTGACAAAACGAGAAGTATCTTTTTGTCATCAACTTTGAGATTTTTAGCAAAGTTTATGAATTCTTTAGTCTTTGCTGCCTCAAATTTCAGGTCTTCTACAACGATGATTTGATTTTCGAGTGCCTTTACTGACAGTGCCGAGCGGCGTGCAAGCTGCTTCAATTTCTTGTTGAGCTTGAAGCGATAGTCGCGGGGACGCGGACCGAACACTCGGCCACCACCTACCAGCACCGGCGAATTGATATCACCGATACGGCTGCCGCCGCCACCTTTCTGCTTGTGGAGCTTACGGGTCGAACCCGAAACCTCGCTGCGCTCTTTTGACTTGTGGGTACCCTGACGCTGGTTGGCCAGATACTGTTTAACGTCGAGGTAGATGGCATGCTCGTTAGCCTCGATAGCGAACACTGAGTCGCTGAGGGTCACCTTGCGACCGGTGTCTTTACCTTCTTGATTGTATATAGCGAGTTCCATATTACTTCTCAATTAAAACGATTGAACCTTTAGCGCCCGGTATCGAGCCCTTGATCATTAACACGTTATGTTCAGGTATCACTTTGACTACCTGCAGGTTTTGCACGGTCACGCGCTCATTGCCCATCTGGCCGGCCATACGCATACCCTTGAACACCTTTGCGGGATAAGAGCAGGCACCTACCGAACCGGGGGCGCGCAGACGGTTGTGCTGGCCGTGAGTGCTCTGGCCGACACCGCCGAAGCCGTGACGCTTTACCACACCCTGATAGCCCTTACCTTTCGACGTGCCGATTACATCGACAAAGTCGCTCTCGGTGAAGAGCTCCACGGTGATTGCATCACCAAGCTTGTACTCGCCGTCAAAACCTTTGAACTCGGCCAAGTGGCGCTTCGGAGTCACTCCGGCTTTGGCAAAGTGGCCGGCCTCAGGCTTGCTTGTGTGCTTCTCCTTCTTGTCTTCAAAGCCAAGTTGCAGAGCAGCATAGCCGTCGGTCTCAACAGTCTTCACCTGGGTGACTTCGCAAGGACCTACTTCGATAACAGTGCACGGCACATTACGGCCGTCGGCACTGAATACGGATGTCATTCCGATTTTCTTTCCAATTAATCCTGGCATTTCTGTTTGTTTATTAGTGAGTGATTTTAGTTACGTTTCTTCGTGCTGCGATGGCAGGCATCACACCTTGATCTCCACCTCTACACCGCTCGGAAGCTCCAGCTTCATCAGCGCATCTACGGTCTTGGCCGTAGAATTGTAGATATCGATAAGACGCTTGAACGATGACAGCTGAAACTGCTCGCGGCTCTTCTTGTTGACGAAGGTCGAGCGGTTCACTGTGAAGATGCGTTTGTGTGTGGGCAGGGGTATAGGGCCACTGATCACCGCGCCTGTCGATTTCACAGTCTTGACGATTTTCTCAGCCGATTTATCGACCAAGTTGTGGTCATACGACTTGAGTTTGATTCTGATTTTTTGGCTCATATTGGTTGTTGTTTATTGTTTACTTTAAGAGATCCACACGTCCGTTGCACCCGGTGAGCACATTCTTGGCGATAGATGACGATACCTCGCTGTAGTGAGAGAACGACATCGTTGAGGTGGCACGGCCTGAGGTGATTGTACGCAATGCAGTCACGTAGCCGAACATCTCAGCCAGCGGCGCCTTGGCTTTCACCACGCGGGCGCCCGAGCGGCTCGTCTCCATGCCTTCTACCTGGCCACGACGCTTGTTGAGGTCGGAGATTACATCACCCATCGACTCCTCCGGAGTCACTACCTCTATCTTCATGATAGGCTCAAGCAGCACCGGGCCAGCCTTCTCGCTCGCTTTCTTGAATGCCTGGATGGCACAAAGCTCAAACGACAGCTGGTCAGAGTCAACCGGGTGGAACGAACCATCAATCACGGTCACCTTAAGCTGCTCCACGGGGAAGCCGGCGAGCACACCGTTCTTCATAGCCGTGGTGAAACCTTTCTGTATCGAGGGGATAAACTCCTTGGGGATGTTACCACCCTTAACCTCATCGACAAACTGGAGGTTGCCCTCAAAGCCTTCGTCGATAGGCTCTACACGCACGATGATATCGGCAAACTTACCGCGACCACCGGTCTGCTTCTTGAATACCTCACGCAGCTCCACCGGCTTGGTGATAGCCTCCTTGTAGGTAACCTGCGGACGACCCTGGTTACACTCTACCTTGAACTCACGACGCAGACGGTCGATGATAATATCAAGGTGAAGCTCACCCATACCCGAAATAACGGTCTGGCCGGTCTCCTCGTTGGTCTGTACGCGGAAGGTGGGGTCCTCCTCAGCGAGCTTCTGCAAGCCCACGCCCAGGCGGTCAAGGTCTTTCTGTGTCTTGGGCTCTACGGCGATACCAATCACGGGATCGGGGAAGTCCATAGCCTCGAGCACGATAGGTGCATTCTCATCGCAGAGGGTATCACCGGTGCGGATATCCTTAAAGCCGACGCCGGCGCCGATATCGCCGCAGTCAATCATTTCTTTAGGATTCTGCTTGTTGGAGTGCATCTGGAACAGACGCGAGATACGCTCTTTCTTGCCCGAACGGGTATTGAGCACATAGCTGCCGGCTGATACATTACCCGAATATACGCGGAAGAAGCACAGACGGCCCACATACGGGTCAGTGGCAATCTTAAACGCCAGCGCACACATAGGTGCATCGCTTGACGGCTCGCGTGTCTCCTCGGTGTCAGGGTCGCCTACGGCATGGCCGTGTACGGCACCGGCATCTACCGGGCTGGGCAGATAGGCGCAGACTGCATCAAGCAGGCACTGCACGCCTTTGTTCTTGAACGATGAGCCCAAAATCATGGGCACCAGGTTCATGCTCAGCGTAGCCGTGCGCAGCGCGCGCTTAATCTCATCCTCGGTGATGGTAGAGGGATCATCAAAGTATTTTGCCATGAGGTCATCGTCAAACTCGGCGATTTTCTCAAGCATCTTATCGCGCCACTCCTCGGCCTCAGCCTGGAGATTGGCGGGGATATCTTCTAACTCGTAGTCAGCACCCATCGTCTCATCGTGCCAGAAGATAGCTTTCATGCGGATAAGGTCAACCACACCCTTGAAAGTCTCCTCTGCGCCGATAGGTATCTGAATGGGGCAAGGATTAGCTCCAAGCACATCCTTGAGCTGGCGCACTACCTCAAAGAAGTTTGCACCCGAGCGGTCCATCTTGTTGACATAGCCGATACGAGGCACATTGTACTTGTCTGCCTGGCGCCATACGGTCTCTGACTGGGGCTCTACGCCACCTACTGCACAGAACGTAGCCACAGCACCATCAAGCACGCGCAGCGAGCGCTCTACCTCCACGGTGAAGTCCACGTGTCCCGGGGTGTCAATAAGGTTGATTTTATACTTCTCGTCGTTATACTTCCAGAACGCTGTCGTTGCTGCCGAAGTGATGGTGATACCGCGCTCCTGCTCCTGCTCCATCCAGTCCATGGTGGCGGCGCCATCATGCACCTCACCAATCTTGTGTGTCAGACCGGTATAGAAAAGGATACGCTCCGATGTAGTGGTCTTGCCGGCATCGATGTGTGCCATGATGCCGATGTTACGAGTATATTTAAGATGTTCGTCTTTTGCCATTGTAGTAAGGGATTTACGTCAATGATAGAATTAGAAGCGGAAGTGGGCGAAGGCGCGGTTGGCCTCTGCCATCTTGTGCATATCTTCTTTACGTTTGAAAGCGCCGCCCTGATTGTTGTAAGCGTCAACGATCTCAGCTGCCAACTTGTCAGCCATGGTCTTGCCGCCACGCTTGCGGGCATAGCCTATAAGATTCTTCATTGATATAGATTCCTTGCGGTCTGCGCGAATCTCTGTGGGCACCTGGAAGGTGGCTCCACCTACGCGGCGTGACTTTACCTCCACCTGAGGTGTCACGTTTTCGAGAGCTTTTTTCCAGATCTCAAGCGCTGTTAGCTCTTCGTTGGGCAACTTGGCCTTCACGGTCTCCAATGCACCATAGAAGATGGAGAATGCTGTGTTCTTCTTGCCGTCATACATCAGATGATTGACAAACTTTGTCACTCTCTCATCTCCGAAAACAGGGTCTGGCAATACGACCCGTTTCTTAGGTTTTGCCTTTCTCATTGTTGGGGTTTCAGTGTTGTGTTTTTGTTTGCTTGGTTGCTTGCATCTGCGTCTTCAGCCCCGCCCTCCGGCGCCGGCTTACTCAACCTTGGAATCAGCTTTCAAGAAATACAAAAACGAGTTAAATGATTGTTGTGATTTAATCTCGCGGTGCGTTTAGTAACTTCACCATTGCTGCCCGGCGGCATTCTCCGCCTCGCAATGATTACTTCTTGGCTGCACCGGCCTTCGGACGCTTGGCTCCGTACTTCGAGCGACGCTGTGTGCGATCCTTAACACCGCTGGTATCAAGGGTGCCGCGCACAATGTGGTAACGCACACCGGGGAGGTCCTTAACACGACCACCGCGCACCAACACTATTGAGTGCTCCTGCAGGTTGTGGCCCTCGCCCGGGATATAAGAGTTAACCTCTTTACCATTGGTCAGGCGCACACGCGCAACTTTACGCATAGCCGAGTTAGGCTTCTTAGGTGTGGTAGTGTACACACGCACACACACACCACGACGTTGCGGGCATGAATCCAGCGCGGGTGACTTACTCTTGTCCTCAAGAGCCACACGTCCTTTTCTTACTAATTGCTGAATAGTAGGCATCTTAGTTTTTGTTCGTTTTTAAATTACTTATTCTCTTTTCTTTGTTACTATTTTCACTTCTCTATGACACTCCGCAAGCCACCTATCGCTTTGTAAGTCAGTACATTGCGATAAAGCAGCACGCAAAATGCCTCGTATTTCGCTGCAAAGTTACTCATTATTTGGCTAATATACAAACATTTCCACAAATATTTTTTAATAATTTTTAATCGTAGCATCTCGGCTTGAAGCTTATCACATTTCTCCCATCGCCGCCGCGCCGGACCCCTGCCGACGCTCCTTCTGCCGCCGACACTTCGCATACCTACATAAAAAAAATTACTCGTCATCACGACGAGCAATCTCCTTTAACCTTAAATCTAATACCATGAAAAACACTACACAAAAGTACTGCTTTTTATGTTATAAAACATACTTTCCGGTCATAAAAAATTCACCGTTTTGCATCATTTAACTTTATCACACCTCTCCCCAATTAATATGTTATATTATCCTAATTTATGTTTACACCTGTGTCAAACCACCACTTTCCCCCATATATACTATTGTATAACTCACTATTTTTGCGTAACTTTGCACCAACTTCAAGAGACGGAGGGGGCCCGAGGCTTCCTCCTCTTTATTTAGAACTATCATTTTCAAGCCTTATGCTCGACAAATCCATAATTACCGACATCGTCAGCAGCGCCATCGCCGACACCGACATCTTCATCGTAGAGATATCTGTCTCGACCGCCAACGATGTGGTAGTGCTCCTCGACTCCGACGGCGCCGGCATCGACATTGACACCTGCGCCGCCATCACGCGCGCCATCGAAGACGCCTTTGACCGCGACATCGAGGACTTCAGCCTCGAAGTAGGCTCCGCCGGCATCACCTCGCCGCTGAAAGTGCACCGTCAATACCTCAAAAACATTGGCCACGACGTGGAAGTGCTGACACTCGACGGCCGCAAGATACACGGCGTGCTCTCCTCCGTGGCCTCCGACGGCTCATTCACCGTAGAGTCACCCGTAAAAGTCAAAGAGCCCGGAGCTAAGCGCCCGGCCATCGTCATGCAGCCCACCACACTGCACCCCGACGAGTGCAAATCAGTGCGCCCCGAAATTTCATTCAAATAGTGACACCATTACACATTAATATATAATATAACTCAAAATATACACCTCCACACCTATGGCTAAGAAAGCGGAAACACCCAATATGGTCGAGCAGTTTGCCGAGTTCAAAGAACTCAAAAACATCGACAAGACCACGATGATTAACGTCCTCGAAGAGTCATTCCGTAACGTGCTCGCCAAAATGTTTGGCACTGACGAAAACCTCGACGTGATCCTCAACCCCGACAAAGGCGATGTCCAAATCTTCCAAAACCTCACCGTTGTCCCCGACGGCGAGGTCACTAACCCCAAACTCGAGATATCGCTCAGCGACGCTCGCGATGACGACGACCCCGAAGCCGAAGTCGGCGACGAGCACACCAAAGAAATTTTCTTCGAGAAATTCGGCCGCCGCGCCATCCTCACGCTCCGTCAAACTCTCCAGTCAAAAATCCTTGACCTCCAAAAGGAAGCAATCTACAACAAATTCAAGGATCTCGAGGGTGAGCTCGTCAGCGGCGAAGTGTATCAGACATGGTCTAAAGAGACCCTCCTCCTCGACGACGACAAAAACGAGCTGCTCCTCCCAAAGAGCCAATCTATCCCCGGCGACTTCTTCCGTAAGGGCGAGACCGTGCGCGCCGTCATCGACAACGTTGACAACAAAAACAACAACCCCAAAATCACCGTCTCTCGCACCAGCGAGGCCTTCCTCCGTCGCCTCTTCGAGCTCGAAGTGCCCGAAATTCACGACGGACTTATCAACATTCGCGCCGTGGCACGAATACCCGGCGAACGCGCTAAGATTGCCGTGGAGAGCTACGACGACCGCATCGACCCCGTTGGCGCTTGCGTCGGCGTTAAAGGCTCGCGTATTCACGGCATCGTACACGAGCTCCGCAACGAAAACATCGACGTCATCAGCTACACCGCTAATCCTCAGCTCTTTATCCAGCGCGCCCTTTCGCCCGCCAAAATCTCGTCTATACGCATCGACGAGACAGAGAAAAAAGCCGAAGTATTCCTCCGCCCCGAAGAGGTATCGCTCGCAATCGGAAAAAACGGCCTCAACATCAAGCTCGCATCGATGCTCACCGGCTTCACTATCGACGTTTATCGCGACACCGAAGAGACATTCGAGGAAGACATCTACCTCGACGAGTTCAAGGACGAAATCGATGGCTGGGTGATCGATGCCCTCAAAAACATCGGTTGCATAACCGCCAAAAACGTGCTCAACGCCCCGCGCGAAATGCTCATCGAGAAAGCCGACCTCGAGGAATCTACCGTCGATAACGTCATCGAAATCCTCAAAGCCGAATTCGAAGAATAATCACCATTCACCAAAACATAATCACAAGGCGGCCCACTACATCACCGACGGACGCCAACGACTCACTATATATGGCCAAGACAAAAATCAGTACACTCGCAAAAGACCTTAACGTGGCCCTGCCCACCGTTATCGACTTCTTGCAAAAAAAAGGTATCAATATTGACGGATCGCCCAACACCCGCGTCGAAGACGACGTCGTCAACCTATTGGTCCAAGAGTTCAAGCCGGACAGAGACCTCAAAAGCAAGTCCGAGCAATTGGCATCGGAGCGTCGCTCCGAGCGCAATAAATCGGCCGTAAAAGATACGGCCGTCAAGCCCGTCGAGATAGCCGAGACCGCCGACGAGCCTATCCAAGCCCCGCGCGTAATAGGCAAAATTGACCTCAACAGCAAAGGCACGCCCGTAATCGTCACAGAGCAAAAGCCCGAGCCTACGCCCGAACCGACTCCGACTACGGCGCCGGCCCCCGAACCAACACCGGCCCCCGAGCCTGAGCCTACGCCCGCTCCGGCGCCCGAGCCTGTAGCCCCCAAGGCCGAGCCGGCTGCCGCACCCGTGGCCGTAGAGCAGCAGCCCGCAGCTACGACCCCGGCTCCACAGCCCGAGCCGCAGCCTGAGCACGCTCCCACAGCCGACGACACCGCCGCTGACGAGCCCGCCACCGCTGACGAGCCCGCCACCGCTGACGAGCCCGAGGTATTCACCCTATCCTCAAAGCCCGTGATGGCTACGCCCAAAATCATCGGCACAATCGACCTCAACGCCATCAACCAAAACACCCGGCCCAAGAAAAAGACCAAAGAAGAGCGCCGCAACGAGCGCTCAGCCGCAAAAGCCGGCGCTCTACAGCCCGGCCAGACCGGTAACGCAGCTCAACCCGCCGACCGCAAAAAACGCAAACGCATCGGCAAAGACAAAATCGACATCGAGAAAGCAGGCCAGCAAGTCGAAGACCGCTCTCGCAACAATGCCGGCGCAAAGGCACAGCACGCCGCCGGCAAAAACGCCGCTAAGCCCGCGCGTCGCCCCATAACACCCGAAGTGTCTGACGAAGACGTCTCCAAGCAAGTCAAAGAGACTCTCGCTCGTCTCACCGCAAAGGACAAAGGCCTCAAGAAAGGCGCCAAGTGGCGCAAGGAGAAACGCGAAGCCAACGCCGAACGCGAGCGCGAAGCCGCTCAAGCCGAACAGGCCGAGAGCAAGGTGCTCAAACTCACCGAGTTTGTCACCGTCAACGACCTCGCAACCATGATGAACGTGCCTATCAACAACGTCATCGCCACCTGCATGAGCCTCGGCGTGATGGTGTCAATCAACCAGCGCCTCGACGCCGAGACCATCAACATCGTGGCCGAAGAGTTCGGCTTCCGCACCGAATACATCTCTGCCGACGTGGCCGACGCCATACACCAAGAGGAAGACGCCGAAGAAGACCTCGTGCCCCGTCCACCTATCGTAACCGTTATGGGTCACGTGGACCACGGCAAGACTTCGCTCCTCGACTACATCCGCAACGCCAACGTCATCGCCGGTGAGGCCGGTGGCATCACTCAGCACATCGGCTCTTACAGCGTCAAGCTGCCCGATGGCCGCAACATCACCTTCCTCGACACCCCGGGCCACGAAGCTTTCACAGCCATGCGTGCCCGTGGCGCCAAGGTCACCGACATCTGTATCATCATCGTCGCCGCCGACGACAACGTCATGCCGCAGACCGTCGAGGCCATCAACCACGCCTCCGCTGCCGGAGTCCCCATCGTCTTCGCTATCAACAAAATCGACAAGCCTCACGCCAACCCCGACAAAATCAAAGAGGAGCTCGCTGGCATGAACTACCTCGTCGAAGACTGGGGCGGCAAATATCAGTCGCAAGACATATCGGCCAAGAAAGGCATCGGCGTCAACGAGCTCATGGAGAAAGTGCTCCTCGAGGCCGAGATGCTCGACCTCCGCGCTAACCCCAACCGCAACGCCGTCGGCACTATCATTGAGTCATCGCTCGACAAAGGTCGCGGTTACGTAGCCAACGTGCTCGTGCAGAACGGCACCCTCCGCGTCGGCGACATCGTACTCGCCGGAAACCACTTCGGCCGCATCAAAGCCATGTTCAACGAGCGCAACCAGCGCATACAAGCCGCCGGACCCGCAACGCCCGCGCTCATCTTAGGCCTCAACGGAGCCCCCACTGCCGGCGACACCTTCAATGTCCTCGACACCGAGCAAGAAGCACGCGAGATAGCAAGCCGCCGCGAGCAGCTGCAGCGCGAGCAAGGCCTGCGCACCACCAAGCGCGTCAGCCTCGAAGACATCGCCCGCCGTAAGGCCATCGGCAACTTCCAGGAGCTCAACATCATCGTCAAAGGCGACGTCGATGGCTCTATCGAAGCACTCTCTGACTCGCTCATCAAGCTCTCCACCGAAGAGGTGCAGGTCAACGTCATTCACAAAGCCGTGGGCGAAATATCCGAGAGCGATGTCACCCTCGCCGCCGCCTCTGACGCCGTGATCATCGGCTTCCAGGTGCGTCCGTCGCTCGCAGCACGCCGTGCCGCCGAGCGCGATGGCGTGCAGATACGTCTGTACTCCGTAATCTATCAAGCCATCGAGGAGGTCAAAGACGCTATGGCCGGTCTCCTCGCCCCCGAAATCAAGGAAGACATCGTCGGCACCGCCGAAGTCCTCGAGACATACCACATCTCCAAGGTGGGCACCATCGCCGGAGCTATGGTGCGCGACGGCAAAATCAAGCGTTCCAACAAAGTGCGCCTCATCCGCGACGGTATCGTGCGCTACACCGGCGACCTCGGCTCGCTCAAGCGCTTCAAGGACGATGCCAAAGAGGTGGCTGCCGGATTTGACTGCGGCCTCTCCATTGCCGGCTTCAACGACATCAAGGTCGGCGACATCGTGGAGTGCTACGAGGAAGTGGAAGTCTCGCGCACACTCTGATATGACCATCAACCTTAATATAGGCTCTAATCTCGGCGACCGCCATGCCAATCTGGCACGGGCGGTCGCCATGCTTATCGACGCTTTCGCCCCGCGCCGGTGGTTGGCCAGCGACATCTATGAGTCGGAGCCGTGGGGTTATGACTCTGCCAACGCATTCCTAAATCAAGGCCTGCGCCTCGACATCGGCAGCGACATGCAGCCGGCTGAAATCCTCGCCTTAACACGCAAGGTGGAGCAGAGCATCTGCGCTGACCCTCACCGCCACGCCGACGGCTCTTATCGCGACCGCGTCATTGACATTGACATCATCACCATTGACCACATCGTCATGCATTCGCCCGAGCTAACACTGCCCCACCCCCAGATGCTCAACCGACCATTCGTACTTATCCCATACAACCAAATCAACAAAGCCGAATAGCATGACCGCCACACCTCGCTCTCGCCAATCCAACTTTGAGCTGCTGCGCATCACCGCCATGCTCCTCGTGCTCGCCGTCCACGCCGATTTCCTCGCCCTGGGCATTCCCAAGGCCGACGCCCTCGCCACCGCGCCCCTGCAGACCTGGACACGCATCATCATCGAGAGCCTCGCCCTGGTGTGTGTCAACACCTTTGTGATGATTTCCGGCTGGTTTGGCATTCGCCCCACCCTCCGCGGTGCCGCCGCGCTGATATTTCAGTGCATCTTCTTCGCCGTGCTGATGCACATCGCCGACGCCGCCATCTTCGGCAAGCCCATCTCGCTCGATTACATCATAAAAGCCCTCACGCTGCAGCATGCCGGCTGGTTTGTCACCTCATACCTTATCCTCTATGCCCTGTCGCCCGTGCTCAACGCCTTCACTGAGCACACTCCGGCGCGCCGCGTGGCTCTCGTCACCCTGCTGCTGCTCACCGCCGAGGCCGTAATAGGCTTCTGGCAGATGAAGCACTTTGAGCGGGGCTACTCGCCTCTCTCCTTCATCATTCTCTACCTCCTGGGCCATTGCCTCAATGCCTATAAACAAACCCTGAGGCGCATCTGCGCGGTGATAAAATCGCCCTTCATGATGTATATTGTGCTCTGCTGCGCCAATGCCTCGGTGATAGCCTACTGCATCGCCACCGCCGACACCACAGGCCTCGACCGCGCCACAGCCTACACCAATCCTCTCGTCATCATCGCCGCTGCTGCGTTGGTCCTCACCTTCGCCGGCATCACGATGCGCCCCTGCCGTGCCATCAACTTCGTGGCGGCATCAGCCTTTGCCGTATTCCTCCTACACATGGACCACTCCTCGCTGGGCTGCATCAGATTTATCACCAT
>JAEDNZ010000132.1 GCA_016302215.1 Muribaculaceae bacterium | reverse complement strand
GAGCCTGACATTGACGCTATGGTGCGCGGCCTCCACAAGGTCAAAGGCGAGATGGTGGGCGGATACTACAAGCTCAATAGCTCCGACACGCGCAGCATCTATCGCATGATGCTGTAATAGCGAGCCGGAGAGATTGGTCTGATTAGTCTAATTGGCCTGATTGGTCTGCTTGTCGGCGGCGCAGCGCTGCGATGATGGCGGCAGCGGCGGTGGGGGCGGCCTGCGTGGTACCCAGGGTGCTGCGCAGCCGCCGGTAGCCGTCGAGCATCGCCTCGCGCGGCGCTCCATCGGCGGTGATGCGCCCCAGGCAGTAGGCTACGGTGTCGGGGGTGCAGTAGTGCAGCAGCAGCTCCGGTATCATCTCCTCGCCCGCTATCAGGTTGGGCAGCGACACACAATCTACGTGCAGCAGGCGCCGCATCAGCTCGTAGGCCACGCGTGAACCATTAGAGCGATACATCACCACCTGCGGCACACCTATCAGCGCCGCCTCGAGCGTGGCGGTGCCCGAGGTGACCAGCGCAGCGCGGGCGCGACGCAGCAGGTCGTATGTGCGGCCGAAGACCACGGGCCGCCGTGTGTATGCCTTGTAATATTCCGGCTCTATGCCGGGAGCGCCCGCCACCGTCACCCGGTATTGCGGGAAGCGCGCCACGGCGGCTTCCATCACCGGCAGGTTGCAGCGTATCTCGCCGCGACGGCTGCCCGGCAGCAGCACTATCTGCGGCCGCTCGCTGCGCCACGGCACGGTGGTGGCAGCCTCCACCGGCCCTAAGGCGGCGAGGGTGGCATCGACCTCCTCCACCGACGGGTTGCCCACATACTCGGCATCTACGCCGCGCTGCCGGTAAAAATCTTCTTCAAAGGGCAGTATGCACAGCACCTTATCCACCACGCGCCGTATGGTCTTAACGCGCCATCGCTTCCATGCCCACACCTTGGGCGAGATGTAATAATACACCGGTATGCCGGCCTTGCGAGCCGTGGCGGCTACCTTGAGGTTGAATGACGGATAGTCCACGGCTATCAGCGCATCAGGCCGCGCATCAAGCAGCGTGCGCCGCGCCGTGGCCAGGTTGGCGCGTATCTGCCCAAGGTGGCGCAGCACCTCGCTGAAGCCCATATATGCCATGTCGCGATAATGAACCACGGGGTCACACCCCGCGGCAGCGGCCATCATATCGCCGCCGCAGTAGGTGAAGCGCGCCTCGCCATCGAGGCGGCGCAGCGCGCTTATCAGCGCCGCGGCGTGCAGGTCGCCTGAGGCTTCGCCGGCTATGATGTAGTAGTGCATAAGTGGGGTAGGGAGGGGATAGGTAGATGGGTGAGTGATTATGATAGTGATGTGCGAGTGTCAGCGGCGTTTTGAGGCAAAGAAGTCCTTCATCAGCGCGCCGCACTCCTCGGCGAGGACGCCGGTGGTGATGGTGGCCTTAGGGTGGAAAGGGAGGCTGCCGGGAGCTATGAAGGTGGAGTAGCCGCGCTTGGGGTCGGCGGCTCCCACCACGATGCGGCTGATTTGGCTCCACGCTATGGCGCCGGCACACATCAGGCACGGCTCCACGGTGACATACAAGGTGCAGCCGCTGAGATACTTGCCGCCCAAGGTCTGCTCGGCGGCGGTGATGGCTTGCATCTCGGCGTGAGCTGTGACGTCGCGCAAGCTCTCGGTGAGGTTGTGGCCGCGGCCCAACACGCGCTCGCCGGCAACGACCACGGCGCCGATAGGCACCTCATCGGCGGCCAGCGCCTCGCGCGCCTGTTGCAGCGCCAGATGCATAAATCGCTCATCTACGGTCATAGCAGGTCTATTTTCATGCCCTCGCGAGCTGCGATTATCTCGCCGCCAAACTCTGTGGCGGCCTCGGCGGCAAAGGGCTCTTCGCTATCATATCGCTGTGAGTAATGGCCCAGTATCAGGCGGCGGGCGCCGGCGGCGGCAGCGATGCGTGCTGCCTGGCGAGCCGTGGAGTGGCCGCGCTCGCGTGCCTTCTGTTCATCTTCGTCGAGGTAGGTTGACTCGTGATAGATGGTGTCCACGCCGCGCAGAGCTTCGGCCAGCGACGGGTCATACATCGTGTCAGAGCAGTAGGCATAGCTCATCGCCGGGTCTGCCGGGCGCGTGAGGCGCTCGTTGGCGATGACGGTGCCGTCGTCCTTGACAAAGTCTGCGCCCTGCTTGATGGCGCGTATGCGGCTCACCGGCACCTGATGGAAGGCTATCATATCAGGTATGATATGCCGCTCTTTGGGCTTCTCGCGGAAGATAAAGCCCACGGCGGGCACCCGGTGGCTCAGCGCCACGGTCTCCACCGTCAGCGCGTGGTCCTCATATATCACTGCGCGCTCCGGCTTGATGATGTCATACTCAATAGCAAAGGAGGTGTCGTGGCAAAAGACGTCCATCATCTGCTGCAATATCTCGGCGCCCTGCTTGAAGGTGTGCACCACGATAGAGCCGCCGCAATCGTGCAGCGACAGCGTGGAGAGCAGCCCCGGCAGCCCCAAGAAATGGTCGCCGTGGAGGTGCGAGATGAAGATATGATTGAGACGCGAGAATTTCAGATGCATGCGCCGCAGCTGCAGTTGTGCCCCCTCGCCGCAATCGACCATAAACAGGCGGTTGCGGAAGTCTATCACCTGGCACGAGGGCTGGTGACGCATCGTGGGAGTGGCGGAGCCGCATCCGAGAATATTGACAGTAAACTGTGCCATTGCTATCGTTGATATTCGTGAAAATGAGAGGAGGCCTCGAAAGGCCGGGCGGCAGGCAACACCCATGGTAGCGCCCGCCGCGGTCCGGGTCAGTAATAGTGGGTTATTTCTTGCGCAGCACTATGGCGGAGCGTGCCGGCAGATACAGCTTGAGCCACTCCACGCCGTGGGGCGCATACAGCGGGTCTGTCTGCGTCAGGTGGCTCACGCTCTCGTCGATGTTGCCATAGCCGCCATATTCGGGATTGTCAGTGGAGAGCACCGTGGCGTATTCGCCGGCGGGAGCCAGGATACCATAGCCGTCAAACGACCGCGCCGGGCTGAAGTTGAACACAAACACCAGGCTGCCGCGCATAAATGCCAGCACCTGGTCATCGTCCTTCTCCCAGAGCTTGCGCACCGGCTGTGCCTGGAAGTTATATACGTCGCCGATGAGATGCACCATGGCATTGTCAAAAGCGTTGAGGAAGCGGTATTTGAGGTCTTCGCGATCCACTAAGTCCCATTGGCGGCGAGCATATTTGTAGCTCCAGCCGTTGCCTTCGCGGGGGAAGTCAATCCACTCCGGGTGGCCGAACTCATTGCCCATGAAGTTGAGATATCCGCCATTGATGGTGGCGAGGGTCACTAAGCGTATCATCTTATGCAGCGCCATGCCGCGAGCCACGGTCATATCGTTGTCGCCCACCATCATGTGCCAGTACATCTCCTTGTCGATGAGGCGGAATATCACCGTCTTGTCGCCCACGAGAGCCTGGTCGTGGCTCTCCACGTAGGATATCGTCTTCTCATCGGCGCGCCGGTTGGTCAGCTCCCAGAAGATGGAGGTGGGGTGCCAATCCTCGTCTTTTTTCTCCTTGATGGTCTTAATCCAATAGTCGGGGATACCCATGGCCATGCGGTAGTCAAAGCCTATGCCGCCATCGGCCACCGGCAGCGCCAGCCCGGGCATGCCGCTCATCTCCTCGGCGATGGTGATGGCGTGAGGATTGACCTGATGTATGAGCTTGTTGGCAAGGGTGAGATAGGTGATGGCGTTGGTGTCCTGGCCGCCGTTGTAGTAGTCGCCATAGCCGCCGAAGGCCTGCCCCAGACCGTGGTTATAATATAGCATCGACGTCACGCCGTCAAAGCGGAAGCCGTCAAAATGGTATTCCTCAAGCCAGTATTTGCAGTTGGAGAGCAGGAAGTGCAGCACCTCGTTTTTGCCGTAGTCAAAGCATAGCGAGTCCCAGGCCGAGTGCTCGCGGCGCCCGTCGCCGTAGAAGTATAGGTCATAGCTGCCATCGAGGCGGCCCAAGCCCTCGTTCTCATTTTTTACGGCGTGAGAGTGCACCAAGTCCATAATTACGGCGATGCCGGCAGCGTGAGCCGCGTCGATGAGCGCGCGCAGCTGGTCAGGTGTGCCAAAGCGGCTCGACGGCGCGTAGAAGTTGGACACATGGTAGCCAAACGAGCCATAGTACGGGTGCTCCTGTATCGCCATAATCTGTATGGCATTATATCCGTCGGCGATGACGCGCGGCAGCACATTCTCGCGGAAATCATCGTAGCTGCCCACACCCTCAGTCTGCTGCGCCATGCCTATGTGGCACTCATATATCAGCAGCGGCTTGGTGTCAGGCGTGAACTGCTTCACCTTCCAGCGATAAGGCTTGGAGGGCGCCCACACCTGCGCCGAGAAAATCTTGGTCTGCGGGTCTTGCACCACGCGGTCAGCATACGCCGGTATGCGCTCGCCGCTGCCGCCGGCCCAGCTCACTCGCATCTTGTACAGGTCGCCGTGGTGCATATCGTCGCGCGCGAAAGTGCCCTCCCACACGCCTCCGTCGAGGCGGCGCAGGCTATAGCGCGGGTCCTCCTCCCAGTTGGAGAAATCGCCCACAAGCACTATCGAGGTGGCGTTAGGTGCCCATTCGCGGAAGGTCCACGCCCCATCGGCGGCGCGGTGCAGGCCGAAGTAGCGGTGGGCGTTGGCAAACTCGCTCAGGTCGCGGCAGGCCTGCGTCAGGTCAGCCTCCTTGCGCTCGGCGTCAGCGTGACGGCCGTTGATAGCATCGGCATACGGCTCCAGCCATGGGTCATTCTTGATGATTGGCAGCACCTTATGGCGCGCCGGCGATTGGCTCGAGCTCTTGCCCTCGCTCTTGGCGGCTGAAGCCTTCGTGCCAGTGCCCTTGACAGCGCCTTTTGACGTAGCCGCAGCCTTAGTGTCGGTAGCCTTGGCGGCAGTGGCCTTGCCGGCCTTGCTGCGCCGTGGTGTGGTAGATTCTTTCATATACTGGTGATAGATTTAGTCATAATACACAAAGGTAACGATTTTTCGTCACCTCCACCCACCTTTAACAGATTTTTATATCTCCAC
>JAEDNZ010000131.1 GCA_016302215.1 Muribaculaceae bacterium | reverse complement strand
TCATGCTCAAAGGCGTTACGGGCCTCCCCGCGGAGTATGACGCCCTCTCCGGCGACATTGACCCATTGGTAATTGCCACAATCATAAGCTGGCTTGACGCCACTACGTTCTGACACTTGTGTGCCTCGCTCGGCCACGGGCAGCCCGGTTGCATTTTCATTTGCGAATATCGCGTCTATGTAGTATATTTGCATTATCCTTTAACACTCACTCTATCTTAGTATTATGATTATCTCAAGTATAGTTTTGACCGGCTGGCAGCTGTGGCTCATTTTAGCTGCTATACTGGTCATAATAGAGCTTCTTACCGGCACCTTTGCCGCGTTTTGCCTCGTGGGCGGTTGCATCGTCGCTATGGTTGGTGCCCTATGTGGCGGCGGCCTCAAATTGCAGCTGATACTGCTCACCTTCGGCACCGTGGTGACTTTCCTTGCTATTAGACCTACCTTGCTGCGGCGCCGTGCCGCCGCGCCTAAGCCCGTCAGCAATATGGACGCGCTTATAGGCCGCATCGTCACTGTCACCGACGATATCCGCCCCGGTGCCATCGGACGCATAAAAGCCGACGGCGACAGCTGGCAGGCTAAAGCCACAGACCCCCGGGTGGCTATTCCCGCGGGCTGCCAAGTTAGGATTATAGGCTACGACAGCATAATCCTCCAGGTGGAGCAGCTCTGACATCCCTCCCACCCAATCTCTCACTCATAGCTATTTCATAATTCATCCCCTCACTTATAAAATCACTAATCATGGATACTCTCCTTTTACTCGCTCTGCTGGCTCTGATAGCTATTATATTAGTGTTTGCCGGCGTCAAAGTGGTGCCGCAATCCGAGACACGCGTCATCGAGCGCCTCGGGCGCTTTCATAGCGTCCTTTCCCCGGGCCTTAACCTCATCTGGCCGTTCATTGACAAGCCCAAGACCATATACACCCGCCGCGTCGAGACGGCTCTCAACGGCCGCACTATCGTGCGCATGACCACCACTTGCTCCATCGACTTGCGCGAGCAGGTATATGACTTCCCCTCGCAGCAGGTGATCACTAAAGACAATGTCACCACTGAAATCAACGCCTTGCTGTACTTCCAAATCGTTGACCCCAAGAAGTCAGTATATGAAATCGACAACCTCCCCAACGCCATCGAGAAGCTCACGCAGACTTCGCTCCGCAACGTCATCGGCGAGCTCGAACTCGACGAAACACTCACATCGCGCGACACCATCAACTCGCGCCTCCAGAGCATCCTCGACGACGCCACCAACAAGTGGGGCGTAAAGGTCAACCGAGTCGAGCTGCAGGATATCACACCTCCCGAGAGCGTGCGCGAAGCTATGGAGAAGCAGATGCAGGCCGAGCGCAATCGCCGCGCCGAAATCCTCAATGCCGAGGGCGAGAAGAAATCGCTAATCTTGCGCTCCGAGGGCGAGCGTGAGTCGCAAATCAACAAGGCCGAGGCCGTCAAGCAAGCTGAGATATTACGCGCCGAAGGTGTCTCACGCGCTAAGGTGCTCCAAGCTCAAGCCGAGGCTGAGGCTTTCACACGTGTGGCCGAGGCTATCAAAGCCACTCAAACCGACCCCGCATCCTATATGCTCGCCGTAAAATACATCGAGACGCTCAAAGACATGGTCTCCGGTCGCGACAACAAGACCATCTACATCCCCTACGAGGCCTCAGGCATCCTCTCTTCTATAGGTTCTATCAAAGAAATTTTCAAGCAATAACACCGCCTAATCTCACCACTTTAGCCCGGAATGTAGCCCTCGCGCTTCATCACGGGCTATTTGATTTTATCATACTGAGTGATATATGACGGATTTTTTGTAACTTTGCACATTATTTCTTAGTAACTACGTTTTTTAGCCAATGAAAATTGCTATTGTCGGCGCCAGCGGCGCCGTCGGACAAGAACTCCTGAACGTACTTGGCACGCGTGGCTTGCACATCGATGAGCTGCGCCTTTTCGGCTCTGCGCGCAGCGCCGGACGAGTTTATCGCTTCGCCAACAATGATATCATTGTCAAAGAACTCACTCACAACGCCGACGACTTCGCCGATATCGACTTCGCTTTCGTCTCGGCAGGTGCTGCTACTTCGCGTGAATACGCCGATACTATCACCGCGCGCGGTGCCATTATGATTGACAATTCCAGCGCATTTCGCCTCTGCGATGATGTGCCCCTTGTCGTCCCCGAGGTCAATGGCCCCGATGCCCTAAATGCCCCGCGGCGCATCATCGCCAACCCCAACTGCACCACCATTCAGATGGTCGTAGCACTCAAGCCTATCCACGACATTTCGCCCGTCACTCGCGTACATGTCGCCACATACCAGGCCGCCAGCGGTGCAGGCGCCGCAGCTATGCAAGAGCTCATTGACCAGCACGCCGACATAGCTGCCGGCAAGGAGCCCACCGTGCAGCGCTTCGCTCACCAGCTCGCATTCAACGTCATTCCGCATATCGATGTCTTTGCCGACGATGACTACACCCGCGAGGAGCTCAAGATGCTTCACGAGACTCGCAAGATAATGCACTCGCCTGATATCGCCGTCAGCGCCACTTGCGTCCGCGTCCCAGTGATGCGCGCCCATAGCGAGGCTATATGGGCTGAGACCGAGCGTGCCATTTCGCCCGACGAGGCGCGCACGGCCTTTGCCGCGGCGCCCGGCGTAGAGCTAATTGACGACCCTGCCGCCAACAAATACCCCATGCCGCTCGACCTCGCCGGTTGCGATCCCGTATATGTCGGTCGTATTCGTCCGGACTTAGCCAACGACCGCGGCATCACCTTCTGGACCGTCAGCGACCAGATACGCAAAGGTGCAGCCCTCAACGCCGTCCAGATCGCTGAGTACATCATCGCCCATCGTTCCTAAGTTATCAATTCATACCTCCTCATTTCTAATTCCTAACTCCTCCCCCCCTCCTCCTCCCTCCTATGATTGCAATGACGCCACCTCTCGTGACTCATCCGGTGCAGATTTTCCTAATCGTGCTGGTGATCATTCTTTTTGCGCCATTGTTGCTCAATAAGCTCAAGATACCCCACATCATAGGCATGATTGTGGCTGGTGTCGTCATCGGCCCTTACGGCTTCAATGTCCTCGCTGACGACTCCTCGTTTGACATATTCGGCCAGGTGGGCCTCCTGTACCTCATGTTCTTGGCCGGCCTCGAGATTGATATGTACCACTTGAGGCTCAACCTGCGCCGCGGCTTGCTCTTTGGAGCCCTCACACTTTTTGTGCCGCTCATCCTCGGCGTGCTCACAGGCGTGTATATCTTACGCCTGGATTGGCTCACGGCCATGCTCCTCGGCTCTATGTATGCCTCGCATACACTCATTTCTTATCCCGTCGTAGCCCGCTTCGGCATCACAAAGTCGCCCGCCGTGCTGATGTCAATTGTCGGCACCATCATCTCGGTGATTGGTGCCCTCCTGGTCCTGGCTGCGGTAGTCAATGTGCGCCGAGAGGGCATCTTTGATCTCGCTGAGCTGCTTTGGCTCCTTGCTAAGCTCGCTCTGTGGGTCATCGCTTTGCTATACCTCTACCCGCGCATCACGCGACACTTCTTCAAGCGCTACAACGACAAGGTCACCCAGTATGTCTTTGTCCTCGTCATGGTGTTCACAGCAGCCGTCACGGCGCAGACTATCGGCCTCGAGGCCGTCCTCGGTGCCTTCTTTGCCGGCCTAATTCTCAATAGGTATGTGCCCCCGATGTCGCCCCTGATGAGCTCCATCGAGTTTGTGGGTAACGCCTTATTCATTCCTTACTTCCTCATCAGCGTGGGCATGATGATTAACCTGCGCGTCATCGCAAATGGCGCCACCATGACCGTGGCGGCCGTGATGCTCGCCGTGGCGCTCATCAGCAAGTGGATTCCCGCCCTGATAGCGCAGCGTGCCGCAGGCCTCGGCGGCTCGTCGCGAGGCGTAATGTTCGGCCTTACTGCCGCCCACACCGCCGTAGCTCTCGCCGTCGTCACCTTGGGATATAACCTGGGTATGCTCGACGAGCGCATCCTCAACAGCACCATTCTCGTGATCCTCGTCACTTGCGCTGCCGCGCCTATCATCACAGCCGCTTATGCCTCGCGCCTCAAGATTCACCTTCTATCTAATGACAACGATGATACGCCCACCCGCCAGCGCACCAACAATACCCTTGTGGCCGTCGCCAATCCCGTCACGGCTACCGCGATGATGGAGATGGCTGTGCTTATCCGCAACGATGTCGGCCGCCACTCGTTCTTCGCACTCCATGTGCGCAATGACAACTCTGCTGCCGCAAAGGCCATTTCGGCTAACTCCCTCGCTGAGGCGGCCAAGGCGGCTTCGGCTGCCGACATCTCTGTCACGCGACTCGAGCGTTACGACATCAACACTGTCACCGGCCTGCTCAACACCATCGAGGAGCGCGACATTACGGAGGTGTTTCTCGGCATGCACCGCCGTGCCACCATCGTGGACTCTTTCCTCGGCAACAAGGTGGAGCAGCTACTCCGTGGCACCAACCGCATGCTCATCATTTCGCGATGCTTCATTCCCGTCAACACCCTCACCCGCATCGTCGTATGGGTCCCTAAGGGCGCTCAGTATGAGACGGGATTCAGCCGTTGGGTGCGCGTCCTCGCCAGACTCACTCGTCAGCTCGGTTGCCGCATCATTTTCTGCTGTCAAGACGCCCTCCAGCCCCTCGTCAGAGGCATCTTATATCAGGAAAACTATGGCATACGTTGCGAGTTTGACGCGGCTATTTCGCCCGACGACTTCGTATTGATGAGCAACCGCGTCCTCGATGACGACCTCTTTGTCGTGATATCATCAAGGCCGCAAGCCGTATCTTACGACGACCATATCGCCGAGATGCCCGCTCTGCTACAGAAGTATTTCTCCCGCAACAATCTCATGGTCATATATCCTGAGCAATTCGGCGAGGCCGTGGCGCTGACATCGTTTGTCGATCCTTTGGCCACTGACATCGCCCGCACACCATCGCCCCTGTGGCTGCGCTTCAGAGCGCTACGCAAGAAAATCAAATTCTAATTACACATATACTTATTAACAAACAACATCACTAATCCCCTCTCACTCATTATGAAACACCTATCACTCTCCGCTTTCGCCCTCGTGGCTCTCATCTCCGCCGTCTCTTGCTCATCTGCCCCTGACGACCCCGTAGCTGACCCCGCCGTTGAGGCAAACCCCGCCTTGTTCTCTATCATGACGCGCTCCTCTGTGAGAGCTTACAC
>JAEDNZ010000130.1 GCA_016302215.1 Muribaculaceae bacterium | reverse complement strand
TCATTAGTTTATAACCCAATAATTCTAAGAAAATGACAAAAATCGGTATTAACGGCTTTGGCCGTATCGGTCGTTTCGTATTCCGCGCTTCTGTTAAGCGTGACGACATCGAAGTAGTAGCCATCAACGACCTCCTCCCCGTTGACTACATGGCTTATATGCTCAAATATGACACTATGCACGGCCAGTTTGACGGCGACGTCGCTTTCGACCTCGAGAAGAGCGAGCTCATCGTCAATGGCAAGCACATCCGCGTTACCGCTTGCCGCGACCCCAAAGAAATCGCTTGGGGCGCTGTAGGTGCTGAATACGTGGTTGAATCTACCGGTCTCTTCCTCACCAAAGAGAAAGCTCAGGCTCACATCGAAGCCGGCGCTAAATACGTCGTTATGTCTGCTCCTTCTAAGGACGACACCCCCATGTTCGTATGCGGCGTTAACGCTGACACCTACGTTAAGGGCACTCAGTTCGTATCTAACGCTTCTTGCACCACCAACTGCCTCGCTCCTATCGCTAAGGTCCTCAACGACAAGTTCGGCATCGTCAACGGTCTTATGACCACCGTTCACTCTACCACCGCTACTCAGAAGACCGTCGATGGTCCTTCTATGAAAGACTGGCGTGGTGGCCGCGCTGCTTCAGGCAACATCATCCCCTCAAGCACCGGCGCTGCTAAGGCTGTAGGTAAAGTTATCCCCGAGCTCAACGGCAAGCTCACCGGCATCTCGATGCGCGTCCCCACTCTCGACGTATCTGTTGTTGACCTCACCGTTAACCTCGCTAACCCCGCTTCTAAGGAAGACATCTGCGCTGCCATGAAAGAGGCTGCCAACGGCGCTCTCAAGGGCGTGCTCGGCTACACCGAAGACGCTGTCGTTTCAAGCGACTTCCTCGGCGACACCCGCACTTCTATCTTCGACGCTAACGCCGGTGTTTACCTCACCCCCACCTTCGTGAAGGTTGTGTCTTGGTATGACAACGAGATCGGCTACTCTAACAAAGTGCTCGACCTCATCGCTACCATGGTACGCATCAACGGCTAATAACATCTTACAAAGATATAGCTCGGCGGCGCTGACCTATAGAGGTCAGCGCCGCCTTTTTTGTGTCGCCCCCCGTCACTGCCGGCTGCTCGCGCCTATTCGCTCCGGAGCTTACATAATCAAAATGCAGCTATCCGTCACGGACAGCTGCACTTCAAACCTATGATTCACTTATTTAATGTTGTTGCTTGAATGACTATTCTTGCTTTTCGGTTACAAAGATATACTAAATTTTCGTTAATGACACCAAAATTTTACTTATTTATATATCTTAAACATACATTCACAGCGACAACCCTTTTTTGTTAAATATTATCCTTTGTCAGGCTCTATTATTCACCACAACGCATAATTTTTATAAATTTGTAATTACTTACCCAAATAGCCATCGACTCCTCAATACCAACCACTATTATCATGCCACGGCGTGCTATCATAGCATTAACCATCTCCCTCCTTTTAATGGCGGCGCCCGCACAGGCAAGCACCGACTGCGTCACCGCCTTTGACAACGTCAGCATCAACAGCGCGTCACACACCGTATATGCCACGCTGCGCCAACCCGGAGGCCTGCTATACATCGGCACCAATGCCGGGCTATACACCTTCGATGGATACGTATGCCGCCCCACCTCTACGGCGCACGGCGCCCCTGCATCGCTCCACATCAACGCCATGGCGCTCCTTGGATCGGTGATATACATAGGCAGCGACAGCGGCATCAACGCCTACGACACCGCCACCGACTCATACATCACCCTGCCCGCCGGCCTGCCCGCCAACGTCAGAGCTATAGCTCCGGAGCCGTCAGGCTCGCTCCTCATAGGCTCTTTCTCCGGGCTTTACCGCTACTCGCTCGCAAACAAGAAGCTCGCGGCCATTGCCCCTGAGCTGTCATCGCCCGTGATTTACGCCATCGCCCCGGACAACAATGGCAACTACTACATCGGCACATACAACGGCCTATACCGTCTCCACGCCGGCGACACTCACGCCCGGCGACTACCCACGCCGCCGCAGGCCGAAAAACATTTCTTTGTCAACGCGCTCATCTTTGACCCCGCCTCGGCCCGGATGATTATAGGCACCGAGGGCGCTCTATATCGACTTGATACCGCCACATTGCAATACACCGAGGTGTCAGCCCTGCGCAACAACAGCTGCAAAGCGCTGTCACTCGACACTCTCCACCGCCTGTGGGTAGGCACTGACAATGGCCTCTATATGCTCGCCGACGACTGCGCGGAGCCGCGGCATTTCACTCACGACTCGCGCATAGCCTCGTCTATCGCCAACAACGCCGTGTGGAGCCTCTTAGCCACCGACAAAGAGATTATCGCCGGCACCGATGAGGGCCTCAGTATCCTCGCCGGCACCGATGACTACAGCGCCACGCCCCTCCACGAGCTCACTGCCCGCGGCGACGGCAACCGCATAGAGTGTATCCTCCGCGACTCGCAAGGCAACCTATGGCTGGGAGGCTCTAACGGCATCATTCGCTGCGACAGCAACGGCGCATCGGCCGTCTGGTATATGGTTGACGACCCTGATATGAAGATACCTCACAACCGCATACGCGACATCTTCGAGGATTCGCGCTCACGGATATGGATAGCAAGCGATGGCGGCGTGCTCCTCTACGATGATGCTACCCGGCGGTTCGAGCCCCGACACATCGTCTCTCTCGACGGTAAGCGCAACACCAACTGGGCCTACTGCATTAACGAAGACGCCTCCGGCAACCTGTGCATCGCGAGCTACCTGGGCGGCATCATGCTCGCCAACGCCGACAAGCTCGCTCGCACCGCCGAGCCATACATCGCTGATAAGGAATACTGCGCCGAAAATCACCTCCTCCCCAACAACCTCAGCAGCAGCACCGCCACTGACGGCGCCGGCAACAGCTACGCCATCCTCTTCCGCTGCGGCGACATCATCAAGCTCGACAGCAAGGGCCGCTCGTCATCGGCAATACCCTTTGAGAGCATCATCGGCGCCTCGCCATCACACATCATAGGCGACCCCCACGGCGCCGGCGTATGGGTGGCGCACACCGGCGGCGTTGCCCACCTCGGCGCTGACGGCACGGTGATGGCACGCGCCTCACTGCCTGCGGCGGCGGCCAACGCCACAGTGACGGCGATGGCTCTAATAGCCGACAATATCTATATCGCAGCCGACAACGGCATCTGGCGCCTACCCATTGACAAGCCGTCACAGCTACAGCTGCTCGACACACCGGTGGCGCCATTCTCCGGTATCTATTACGACACCCACACACGCCGCATCATCCTCGGCGGCATAGATTTCATCGCCGACATCAGCATCAACACCCCGCCGCTGATGCAGAAGCCGCCATCGCTGACCATCACCGACATCGAAATCAACGGCGACAGATACCTCGCCGACGGCATCGCCCTGCGCAATATCACACGACTCGACCTGCACCACGACCAGGGCAACGTGGCTATCAGATTTTCAGCCCTCGATGCCCTCTCTGCGCCACGTCTGCGCTACGAATACACCCTCGATGGACTCGACTCTGACTGGCATCTGGTAGATCATGGCTCTAACCGCATAACCTTTGCCAACCTGCACCCGGGGCGCTACACCCTCAAAGTAAGGCCATTGGGCAGCGACGCCCCTGACTTCGTGACCTCGCTCATCACCATACACATCGCCCAGCCGTGGTTCTGGTCGTGGTGGGCCAAGACGCTCTACGCCATCATCGCCGCGGCAGCCCTGCTTTATGGGCTCCACCGCCTGCGCCGCCGCCGCCAGGCCGCCATAGAACGCATAGAGCGCGACACTGCCATGGAGAGCGTGCGCCGCCGCATCGACTTCATGACCAACATCTCTCACGAGTTTAAGACGCCGCTGTCGCTAATCATAGGTCCGCTGAGCCACATCATCAACGCCAAGACGCCGGGCAAGACACGCATCGAGCTCGAAGGCATTTACTCGCAGGCGCTCACCCTCAACCGCCTGGTGCAGCGCGCCCTGGAGTCCGGGCGCATGGCCGATGACGGAGGCGATGACACACTCATCTTGTCAGATATTGACATTGTGGAGCTTGCACGAGGTATCACCGAAAACTACCGCGAAGCCTTCCCCGGCAAAAACTTTGTCTTCGCCAACGAAGCGGGAGCGCCCCACCTCAAGCTCGATGTGATGAAGATAGAGTCGGTGCTCAACAACCTGCTCTCCAACGCCTGCAAATACAGCTCTGACAGCGCCACGATTGCCCTGTCAGTGGAGCGCATCGCCGACACCCTGCGCATCACCGTCTCTGACGATGGCGTAGGCATACCGGCATCTGAGCTGAATATGGTATTCCGGCGCCTATATCAGTCGTCGCGCACTATCGACGATGGCAAAGGCTCAGGCATAGGCCTATTCCTGGTAAAGAAATATGTGGAGCTGCATGGCGGCGCCATCATCGCCGACAACAACGGCGCCGGAGGCGCACGCTTCACCATCACGCTGCCCATCAGCAGCGACGCTGACGCCGACAGCGCCGACACGCCTGCAGCACGCTCAGACACATCGCCTGACGCCAAGGTGCTTATCGTAGATGACAACCGCGACCTGCGCCGGTTCATCTCTGACATCCTCGCCGACAGCTACGAGTGCTACTACGCCGCCAACGGGCGCGCCGGACTCGCCGTACTCGGTGGTGTCACGCCCGACATCATCATCGCCGACATCATGATGCCCGTGATGAACGGCCTCGAAATGGCGCGTCGCATACGCTCTAACCCGCGCTTTGCCCAAGTGCCCATCATACTGCTCAGCGCCAAAGACGACGATGCCACACGCGCCGCAGTGGCCGAGGCCGGCGTCTCAGTGTTCATTCCCAAGCCCTTTGAGCCGCAGTATCTGCTCACGCAGATGCGCAACCTGATATCCAACGCCTCCAACATACGCGCCGGAGCGCGGCGCGAGCTTATCGCCGACCCGGCCGGCAAAGCCACGCCCCAAGCGCCCGACGAGCTGATGCTCGCCAAGATAGCCGATGTGATAGAGGCCAACATCGGCAACGCCGATTTCAGCGTGGCCATGCTCGCCGACAGCGTTGGCATGCAGACCAAGACGCTATATCGCCTCATCAAGAAATACCTCGGCGTGACACCTGTTGACTACATACGCAACATGCGTCTCAAGAGAGCCGCTACGCTGCTTAGCGACGACAAATTCACCATTGCCGAGGTGATGTATCT
>JAEDNZ010000129.1 GCA_016302215.1 Muribaculaceae bacterium | reverse complement strand
GCCACCACCATCTCACGCCCCGGCAACATGGGCAGCGGACGGTCAGTGTCAAAGCAGTCGTCAACGTATCAACCCGCGCCGCAGCGCAGCAGCAGCAGCAGCAGCAGTAGCAACAGCTACACGCCCTCATCAAGCTCACGCGGGCGCAGCAGCAGCGGTTCGTCATTCTCCTCCGGCAGCTCGCGCAGCTCGCACTCAATGGGCGGTGGCTCACGCTCAATGGGTGGCGGTGGTGGCAGCCGTGGTCGCCGCTGATGTTGGCAAGCGAAGAAATCTATCCAAACACAATACAATCTCTACTAAAGCTATACAATCACTATGAACAAATATATTGTGACCTCAGTCGTGGCGGCAGCGCTGGCCGTAGGTACAGCCACAGCACAAAGCTTTATCGACGGCTACAACCTGTCGCAGAGCGAGATGCGCGGCACAGCCCGCTTCATGTCAATGGGCGGAGCATTCACAGCCCTTGGCGGCGACCTCTCCACCTTGACGCAGAACCCTGCCGGCCTGGGCATCTATCGCTCCAGCGAGATAGGTGTCACCCTCGACATCTCGGCACGCAACTTCTCGACGACCACGGCATCGCATGCCGCCTCCACCAGCCAGACCAAGGCTTACTGCAACAACTTCGGCTACATCGGCGCCACGCGCCTCAAAGGCACACTCAAGAGCATCGCGTGGGGCGTGAGCTATAATAGAGCCATATCGTTTGACCGCGTGTATTCCGGCTATCAGATGCCCACCTCCACCTCGCTGTCAAACTATATAGCCTACCTCACGCAAGGCACACCGGCGCAGGCTCTCGAGTTCGGCGAGCTGTCAGACACAGATGACCCCAACTATAACCCCTATGGGGATGACCCGTACAAACACTTCGGCATCTACAACTCATGGCTGAGCGTGTTAGGCTATAGCAGCTGGCTCATCAACCCCACGGCCTTGGACAACACAAAGTACAATGGCCTGCACAAGAACGGCACCACGGGCGATGCTCTCTTTGAGGTGCGCGAGCGCGGCTACATCGATGAATACAACATCGACTTTGGCGGTAATATCCTCAACACCGTGTATTGGGGCTTGGGCGTGGGCATCAACGACTTGTCATACACCCGCGATGCGCTCTACAGCGAGAGCATGGAGAATGTGGAGTTTCCCGGCGCCGGGGCGGGCAATACCGTGGATGCGGGCTTTGACCTGAACAACCATCAGTATGTCACCGGCACGGGCTACAACTTTAAGTTTGGCGTCATCGTAAAGCCTATCAATCAACTGCGCTTTGGCGCGGCCATCCACACCCCCACATACTACAGCCTCACCAAAAGCACCAGCGGCACCATCGATTACAGCTACAGCGACGACGGCACTGATCCCCTCGCCGGCAATGAATACACCGATGTGTGCACCTACGATTGGCGGTTGCGCTCGCCGTGGCGTTTTATGCTGGGTGTGGCCGGGGTGTTAGGCAACAAGGCCATCATCAGCCTCGACTATGAGCGCCAGGCCTACAACGATATGAAAATCAAGGTTGCGGCATACGACAACTGGGGCGACAATTTCGTAGAGGACACCTACCTCACCGAGAATGTGCACCAATATCTGCAGGCCAGCAACATAGTGCGCATCGGTGTCGAGTATAGGGTCACGCCGCAATTCAGTCTCCGCGCCGGATATAACTACGCCACCACCAACGTCAGCGATGCCGCCGAGGGCAAAGACATACCGGCAGTGCTCAGCGGCGATGTCAACACCGACCCGTCATACACTCTCAACAAGAACACGCAGCACATCTCAGTGGGTCTGGGCTATCGCTACAAGGGCTTTTATATCGACGGAGCGTATGTGTATAAACGCCGCGAAGCTACCTACCACGCCTTCACCGACTTTGACAACCAAAAGGCTCCTACAGCCACCTTGGCCGAGAACATTCATTCGGCAGTAATCTCAGTGGGATATAAGTTCTGATATGACACCGCAGCTTATATCCATTGACGACTACGACTATCCCCTGCCCGAAGCGCTGATAGCGAAGCACCCGTTAGTGCAGCGCGATGCCTGCAAGCTGTTAGTGCGCGAGAGCGACGGCACGATAGCGACACACACCTTTAGCGAGTTGGCGGGCTTGCTGCCTGCCGACTCGCTGCTCGTATATAACAACACGCGAGTAATCAACGCGCGTCTGCGTTTCCGCAAGGCCACCGGCGCGCTCATTGAGATATTTTGCTTGGAGCCGTCGGCGCCGGCTGACTATGAGCAAAACTTTGCGAGCACGGGGAGCTGCCGCTGGCACTGCTTGGTGGGCAACTCCAAGCGATGGCGCGACAACAGCCCGCTGAGCGGCGTCATCACGGCGGCCGACGGCAGCAGCATCGTGCTGAATGCAACACGCCTCAGCGCCGGCGACAGCGGCTCGGAGATAGCCTTTGAGTGGCACAGCTCCACGCCCGGCGCCGCGGTCACCTTCTCAGAGGTGATAAATGCCGCGGGCGTGATACCCATACCGCCCTATCTGGGGCGCGACACCGAGGCCTCTGACGCCACCGACTATCAGACGGTGTACAGCCACATCGAAGGGTCAGTGGCAGCGCCGACGGCCGGGCTGCACTTCACGCCGGCCGTGCTCGACGATATCGACCGACGTGGCATAGAGCGCCACGAGGTGACGCTGCACGTGGGCGCCGGCACCTTTCAGCCGGTGAAGACGCCGTCAATAGGCGAGCACTGCATGCACAGCGAGTTTATCGCCGTGAACCGCAGCGTCATCGCCGCGCTGGCCGATGCCGTGGAGCGCGGCAAGCATATCTGCGCCGTGGGCACCACCTCGGTGCGCACGCTCGAGAGCCTCTACCACATAGGGTGCCTGATCAGCTCCGACCTCTGGAGCGGCGAAGTAGAGCAATGGTATCCCTACTCGGCCGACCATCCGGCGCTGCCTGCGGCCGAAGCGCTGCGGCTGCTATTGCGCTATCTTGATGCTCACGGCCTGAAGGCCATCATCGGCGACACGCGCATCATCATAGCGCCGGGCTACACTTATAGGCTGGTGGATACGATGATTACCAATTTTCATCAGCCCAAGTCCACGCTGCTGCTCTTGGTATCAGCGTTTATAGGCGAGGGGTGGCGCGAGATGTATGCGTATGCACTGAGCCACGGATACCGCTTTCTCAGCTACGGCGACGCCTGCCTGCTGCGCCGGGCGCAGACATAGTCCGCCGGGGCATCGCGATAGACTCAATCATATCACACATTTGACAATCAACTGTTTTTTTTATCACATTTACTCATCAACAATTTTTTCCATGAAAGCTTACACATTAGGGCTAATGCTTGCATTATCCGTGAGCGCGGCCGCACAGCCGCAGCCCACTGACGCCGACCGCGCCAAATGCTTCATTGACAACGACGGCGACAAGAGCGTGACATTCATCTTTGACAACAACCTGTGGAAGGTGTCGGGCCTGAAGAGCGTGGAGGTGCGCGGCTCGTTCACCTCGTGGGGCGCCTCTGACGATTTCGTCATGACCTACGATGCCGATGGCGACTTCTGGCACGTGACAGCGCCCTACTCTGCCGTGAAAATCCCCGGCAACAGCGGCCAGCCCGAGTTCAAATTTGTGACCAACGGCTCGTCTTGGCAGAGCGGTAGCAGCAAGTCATTTATCCCCGAGGGTTATGTCTTCCGCAACAGCGACAAAAACAACATCGTGGTCTTCAACAGCGATGACTTCGAGACCATCAAAGCCAACAGCGCCTCGGCCAACGTGGTCAAGACGCTCGATGACTTTGACCTCACCACCACCGAGGGCCAGGAGGAGATATCCAACTTCCGCCGGGTGCCGGGCACTACGATGCTGTATCGCTGCTACCACCCCTTCAAATACTCACGCGACACATATGCCACAGAGCCGGTGCGCATACAGTATGTCGATGAGCTGTCGGTGCAGCACGGCGTGCAGTCAGACATCTGCCTGTCAGGCGACGACACCGGGTCGCTAACCTCCTACACCATCGGCGGCACCAAATACACCGAGAGCGTGCCCGACTACTACCAGACAGCGCTCGACAACGGCCACGTGCTGTATGTAGGCACCGTCAACGGCACCACGCCGTCGTATAACGCCGTGTATTACCGCGCCAACAACGACATCTTCTGCCAATGGATACGCGAAGTCACCGACTTCATCATCGATGACAGCACGCCTATGCCCGCCACCATCCACTGCCGCCTGGGCACTGACCGCACCGGCGTGTTCTGCGCCGTATTTGCCGCGCTATGCGGCGCCGACTGGACCGACATCGCCGCCGACTATCAGAAATCCAACCGCATGGGCATCCTGGAGTTTCGCGACTACCACTTGCTGCAATATGCCATGCAGCTGATACTCGGCGTTGACGACATCAATGCCGTAGAAGACCTCAGCGCCGCCATGGCCGCATACTTCATCGGCAACGGCACGCTCACCCAAGACGACATCGACGCCCTCAGAGCCAAGCTGTGTGCCGAGCCCTCAGCCGTCAGCGACATCGCCGCTGCCGCCGCAGAGGCCGCCCCGGCTTACTACAACCTGCAAGGCATCAAGGTGAGCGCTCCGCAATCCGGCAACATCTACATCCGCCGTCAGGGCGACACCACCGACAAAATCCGCTACTAAAGCGCCCCCTTCCCTACTGATACAGCAGGCGCCCCCGGCTGATGGCACATGCCGTCAATGCCGAGGGCGCCTCGCATTAAGGGCACCATTGGCGGCTGCGGCCGCGCCCGGTGCCCTTTACATTCATCGAGAGAGGAGAATGTGTGTGTCAGTGATGAGGGGGTAGCCCGTGAAGCTTACTTCTTTGAGCAGCAAGATGGAGCAGAGGCCGCAGCGCAGCTGTCAGCAAGCGCGGGGCGCGGACGCTGCAGTATCCTGCCATCGCGGCCGGTGGGGATGGCGCGGCCGGTCTTGGGGTCGCGATATTTAACGCCGCCGGGGCGGTCAAACATGCGAGGCATCGTGGCGCCGCGCACCACACAGTTCTCGAGGAACTGCACATACTGCTCGGGGGTGAGCACTTCCTTGACCTTTGCGAGGTATTCAGAGGTAGCCTCGGCGTTGGCAGCAGCGCCGCGCATACGCATATTGTGTTGGCGCATACGTTGGCGAGCGCCGCAGCTGTCAGCCTGAGCCTTCTTGCAGCAGCCGGCTTTGCCTTCCTTGCAGCACTTGGCTTTGCCGCAGGAGTCCTTGGAGCACTTGCCTTCTTTGCAGCCGGCTTTGCCCTCTTTGCAGCACTTGCCGTTGCCTTC
>JAEDNZ010000128.1 GCA_016302215.1 Muribaculaceae bacterium | reverse complement strand
CCTTTAATCCAGGCGGTGTGGCAGCCGAGGCTCTCGGCGGGGTAAATGTCTTTGCGGAGGCTGTCGCCGACGACGAGGGCTTGGTCCGGGCGGCAGTCGAGGACGGTGAGGCCGAGGGAGAAGATGCGTGGGTCAGGCTTGCGGACTCCCACTACGGCGCTCTCGATGATGCCGGCGAAGAGGTGTCGGATGCGGAAGTCGCACAGCACGGTGTCGATGTTGCCGTAGAAATTGCTTACCAGGACCATAGGGTAGGCTGCGGCGAGGGCTTCGAGGGCGGGACGAGCGCTCTCGATGCATTGGCGAGCGTGCTCGTAGCACTGCGATGCAATCATGTCAGCGAGCGAGAGCAGTGGCTGCCCGTCAGATGGCAGCAGGGAGTCAAAGTAAGCGCGCTGTCCGGGTGTCAGCTCGGCCTGCGTAGCGAGCCAATAGAGCTGGATGGCTATCTTCTTGCAGAGTGTGATGAAAAAATTGTCGTTAGGCTCAATCTGTCGGGAGAGGGCGAGGCGTCGTTCAGCCACGGCAAAGGCATCGCGGAAACGCGCCTTGTCGATATCCACGTCGGCTTGACGGTAGGCGTCGAAGATGATTTCGCTCCAGTGGTCACCGCGGCTGTCGATAGTGCCGCCATAGTCCATGATGATGCCTTTAAGGTCGGGAATATTTTCCATCTTTGAGGTCTTGGGTGAGTTTGGCGCAAAAAGCTTCGTGGCGATACATCATGTATATGAGCAGGGCGTTGAGCACCACGAGCTCGAAGGCGAAGTAAAGCCAAGGCATGCAAGCAAAGAGCGAGCAGAAGAGCGCAATGGTGCGCCAATTGAAGGATAAGATGTTGGTGTATTTCATCAGTGGGAGGCTCAGGCTGCGGAAGTCGCTGCGGAACTGCGGGGTGATGTCAGAGTCGGCAAACGAGACCTCGAGCTGTCGGCGCAGGCGTTGCATGGCGGGCGTCCAAGCCTCCTGGTTGATGGTGTAGTTGGTGTAAAACGTGAGAGTGAGTTTCTTCCAGAAGTTGCCGCGCCAGGGTATTGCGGCGAGGCGCTCCTTGAGGTCGTCGGCGCGTTCGAGCTCGCTGCCTTCGGCACCTTTGAGGAAGAATAGGTGAAATTGGCGGTAGTAGTCGGCCATAGCGGCTTGCTTGGCGTGGCACACACCGGTTACGGCAGCGATGAGCCAGATGGCCCATGGGTGAGCGATGAAAAACTCAGAAGTGACATTCTCGCGGAGGCAGATGGCGGCGTAAATGACAAAGAACCAGATGTCGCCGCAGAGGCCGTCGAGGATGCGCCCCAGGCGCGAGTATTGGTGAGTCATGCGCGCCAGCTGGCCGTCGGCGCTGTCAAAGCTGTTGGCCCAGATGAGGAGAAGCATACCTGCGACGTTGACCCACATATTGTCAAAATAGAAGGCGACGCCGGCTGCGATGCCGAGGATGATGGCGGCGATGGTGATGGCATTTGGGGTGATGCCGAGTCGCCGGGCGAGGCAAGCCCACACATATCCTATGGGGCGATAGAAAGCGAGGTCAATGTGCTCCTCGGTGTCCATCGACTTTAGCGAGTCGCGGTATGAGGAACGGGCTCGCGTCTTTTCGTCAGCAGAGGTGTGTGATTGCATAATAGGGTGAGGTGCTAAAGTAGTGGTGGGCAATGCTCATTTGAGGCTGCGGAGGGCGTAGGTCTTGGCTCTGAGGTAAGCTCCCAACTCTTGAGGCGTGGCGCCGTTGGCGGCCTGCTCGTCGGGCATGATGGGGTCGCCGATGCTGATGTGTAGCTCGGTGCCGCATTTGCGGAAGACCTCGGCGGGTAGTCTCAGCGAGCGCGCGGGCCAGCAAGCGTGGCCGAGGAAGTTGCACCACCAGCTGTTGCTGCCGTGGAAGAATATTGGTATCACCGGCACCTTGGCGCGGTAGATTATTTGGAGGATAGAGTCCTGCCAGGGGCGGTCCTGGAGGCCATCGCGCAGGGTGGTCTTGCTCATGGCACCGGCGGGGAAGAAGCCTACGGGCTCGCCGTCCTTGAGCTGGCGCAGTGCTTGGCGGATGCCGTTGACCGATACGGCACGTTTGGCGGGGTCGTTAGACGCCCAGGCATCAACGGCGATGAAGTTGGGCCTCATGGCGCTGATTTTGTTGAGAATCATATTTACCATGACCTTAAACTGTGGCCGTCGCGAGGCTATGATATGTATGAGGGCGATGCCGTCGAGGGCGCCGAAGGGGTGGTTGCTCACGGTGATGAAAGCGCCTTGGGGTAGGTTGTCGAGGACGCTCTCGTTGTCGATGCGCAGTGAGATGTTGAAGCCGTCAAAGAGCAGTCGGCGCACAAATTCAGGCCCGGGGGTGTCACAAAACCTGCCATGCACATCGTTGACCTTATCCACTGATAAGAAGTGCAGCAGCCAATTGACGAGCTTTGGATGTCCGTCGAGCTTGGGTACCATCTGACGGATGTCGTCATAATTGAGCACATCGGGGCGTATCTCGTAGTCGGCTGTAGGTTTGGTATCCATAAGTGATTGTTATATATGTATGTATATATTTGTGGAGTCTGTTGTGAGATTGTAGAGAGTGGTGGAGAGGTGCCGGCGTGTCAGGCCGAGATGTAGGCCGCATAGCGGGCGAGAGCTCGCTTGACGGCGGGGATTATGGCGATGGCGTATTCAAAGATGATATAGCCGACGATGGCGCAAGCGATGCCGGCGAGCACGTCGATGATATAGTGGTGAGAGGTATATACGGCAGTGAACCATATCCCTACCGTTATCACTGCGAGGGCGGCAATCCACGCTTTTGAGCTGTGGTAGCGCAGGGCATACAGCAGCGCCACGAATGTGTAAGCCGAGTGGAGCGACGGCACGGCGGCGAAGACGTTGGCGTTGCGCGAATATAGGCCGTGGAATATGCCGAGGCCGGTGATGTCGTCAAAACGGCCGAGGCCGGCTACTTCGCCGAGCGTGCCGGGGATAGCGTCGAAGCCATGCGAGGCTACATACCACGGCGGTGCAGCCGGGTGGACGTAATACACGGCAAATCCCAGCAGGTTGACTAATAGGAACACCAGCGCGAAGTGGAGGTAGGCCGTGCGCTGCCCTTTGTAGTATAGCCAGATGCCGAAGATGATGGGCACGGGCACCCAGCAGAGATAGAACACGCCGGCCATGAAGTCCATAGCCGTGCAGTGGTGCAGGGCAAAAAACTCGTTGGGGGTAAGGACGGCTCCGGCGGCATCGGTGATGCCGAAGAGGGCTTTTTCGGCGTTGTATATGCCGGCGACATCGACGGGGTTGACCGTGTAGTTGGGCACAATGTTCATCCAGTCATACGACACACCGAAGACGAAGAAGGGCAGCAGCGCCACCACCAGCCGGCGCGATGGGGCTGAGGGAATGAACAGCGCGAGCATCGCAAATGCCAGCAGCCCGTGCTCCGGGCGCAGGCCCACAAAGGTGGCCGTGACGCCGAGCCACAGGGCAATGGCGGCGATGGCGCATATTAGCTCGCGTCGCGAGGGTATGGAGAAAGCGGAGGTGATAGCCATCAGAGGGTCTTGTTGGCGGTATTGTTTTTGCGGGCGAGCTGCCGATGGCAGTGGGCTACGCGCCAGAATGCGGTGAGGTTAGCGAGCACGGCAATGATAGCCATGGCTACGATGAGCACCATGGTCTCGCGGGCGATGCCTGCGGCGATGAGGGCGATGGCTGTTACGACCACTCTCTCCGGACGCTGCATCAGCCCTACCTTGCACTCAATGTCGAGGCCTTCGGCACGAGCGCGCACATAGCTCACCATCACCGAGCCTATCAGAGCCAGGAATGTGATGAGCGCGCCCCAGATAGAGCCCATGCCCAGGAGATAGAAAGCGATGCCTCCGAGGGTGAGCATCTCGCAGTATCTGTCGAGCACGGAGTCATATAGCGCGCCGAATGTAGAAGCCATATTGCCGAGGCGCGCCACCTGGCCGTCGAGCATGTCAAACAGCGAGAAGCCGATAATGAGAATGCCTGCGATGGTGAGCATGCTGAAATCGGGGCCGCTCTTGACGAGCTGCATCGTGGCATATATCAGCACGGCAGTGGCAGCGGCGTTGCCCAGCAGTCCTATCGTGGTGACGATGTTGGGTGTGACCCCTATCTTTATGAGCAGGCGCACAAAGGGGTTAATGACGGCGTAGATGCCTTGCTGTAAGGCATCGCGACACTTATTGAATGTGCTTTTATCTGACATTTCGTTATGGTGTATGTATTGATATTGTGTATGTTATTTCTGTTTGTTATGGGATTGCCGGCGTCGCCGGGGCACAAAGGCATCAGTAAGGCTAATGGCGTAGCGGTCAAAAGGCGAGGGACGATATACAAAGTTGCGCTGGAGCACAAAGTTCCACGCGAGCGACACCACGAGCGATGCAACGAGGCGTGCTGCGGCGAAGATGCCGTCGGCGGTGAATCCCATGTCCAGGAGCCACTGCCATTGCGAAAGGAGTGTGGCGAGGCCTGTGGTGCCATACATATTGAGGAGCAGCGAGCCGGTCCACACCATGGCATATTTCACGGCGACAGACCTTACAGACTGGCCTTTGGCGTGGAATGTAAACTTGTAGTTGATGCAGCAGTTGACGATACCGCCGGCCACGGCACCCACGGCGACCGATAGGTTGGAGCGATAGAAGGGGTCGAGGGCGGTGAATATGAAAGCATAAAACAGCATACTTGTGGCGAGGTCAGTCCACGAAGCTATCTGCGATGATATAGTGGAGCGCAGGAATGTGAACCAACCGCCGCCGTTGATAATCTTGTCGGCAATCTTACCGCCCTTGCCGGTCGTTTTAGCGTGAGATTGAGGCGATGCTGTCATAGCGCTAACTTTATTGCGATGATAATGGCTGCACTGTAGATGCCGGCGAGGATGTCGTCAGCCATCATGCCGTAGCCTTTAGGGAGGCGCTCCATGGCTCTGATGCCCAGGGGCTTTACGATGTCAAAAAATCTGAACAGCGCCAGCGATAGCGCCACGAGCCACCACGCGTCGGTAGCCACCGAGGTTATGGGAAGCATTGAAATCCACTGGCCCACGGTCTCATCGACGCAAGCCACCACGGGGTCTTTGCCCCAATAACGCTCGCTGATGGAGCTGGCCCATGTGCCGGCGATGGTGAAGATGACCACGGCGGCGGCCGTCACGCTGAGGGTGACGATAGGCTCGGCCCACAGGTACAATGGCAGCCACAGAATGATAGCTAAGATGGCGCCCCAGGTGCCCGGCGCTACGGGCAGAAAGCCCACGCCCA
>JAEDNZ010000127.1 GCA_016302215.1 Muribaculaceae bacterium | reverse complement strand
ACAAAAAATCGCTCCCGAGCCCGGCTCCGGAGCGATTTTTGTGTTCGCCCATCTCCCACCCGTCAGCCTGAAGTCACCGGCGCCTCTTGAAGCGCACCTGATAACTATCTTTATATCAGCGCATAACGCTTGTCAGACAAGTCAGACAAGTCCGACAAGTCAGACGGCAGGAGGATGAGCGGCAGCCGTGAGGCTGATGGCGCCTTATCGGCTTGCCGCTCCGCTCACTGATGGTATCTTGAAGTCCTTGGCGCCGCCGCCGGCGTCATCGCCGCCCGCTGAGGCCGTCCCGGCCTCGCCGTTGCCGTCGTCGATAGGCAGGGCCTTGCGCTTATGCAGCGGCAACGTGTAGTAGATGGTGAAGGCGCCGCTGATGGCGCTCCCTTTGGCGCCATAGCCCGGGATATACCACGCCTCGCCTATCGGCGTCTTGGTCTGGTGCAGCACCTGCCGATACTTAAATGTCCACCCCGCCGAGATGGGCCCGAACAGCTTTATCTTCAGACCGAGGCATATCTCAAGCCACCCCGCGGTGACGCTCTGCGCCGGCACGTCAAAGGTGGTCTCTTCGCCCCAATAGGGATAGCTCATGCTAACATCGCTGAGCGAGAACTTAAACGGTGCAAAGCCATAGCGCAAGCCCCCGTAAAACTGATAGTCGGTGGTGGAGTTAAACAGAAAGTTATAGTTGGCACCTATCCTGAAATAGATGCTCGTGGGCGATTTGTAGGTGAAATTGGCGCCGTCGGGCGTGTTTGACGCGGTGCCCAGTCCCACTTCAAATATTGGCTTGTAGCGGTTGTGGAGGCTCAGCTCCGCACAAAAGTCTATGATGCCGTATTTCTGGCCGAAGGATCGCATTATGGGATCCCAGATATTTACGCCCACTGACACTGACTCCAGCAGCGGGTGCTTCATGCGGGCATTAGGCTTCTTTATCTCTGTGGAGTCACGCCACTGCTTGCCCGTGATGGTGTCGATGAATATCACCTCGCCCTTGTCGTTGACAAACTGTGTGGAGTGGGCGCGCCGCTGCTCGTTAAGCCTCACGGTGTCATTCTTATTCTCATTGATGGGCTGCGTGGCTGTCGAGGCGTTGTTGACAGGTGTGATGCGGCGCCGCTGCGGCGCCGTCGGCGTTTGCGCCACTGCTGTCCACCCTATGGCTATCAGCAGGAGTATTAGGAGTATGTTATGCCCGGTGCGCGCCATAGTCATCGATTGCCGGGCGCGTTATGCCCCCGTGAGGTGATTATTATCTCTTCGTCGCCGGCGTCATCGCCGCCTCCATTTTCCACCTCAGGCAGAGGCTTGAAATAGATTTTCAGATACTCTTTGTCAATGTTGGTCACCACCGAGTCGGCTATCGCCACGGAGTCAACGTAGTGCGACGTATGCGTCAGCTCGCTGATGTGATACTGATATATCACGCCACACTCGTTTGAGGCGAAATAGGGTAGTGAGGCATACCTGATGCTGAGGGTGTCGTTGTTGGCAGCATCGTCGAGGTCGTGACGCCGATAGGCAAAGCACCACTGTATCAGCTCATGCGACGACCGCATAGGCAGGTAGGCCTGCGACACCGCTGTGCCGGCGCCCACGAGCACCGAGTCGCTCGGCGCGCCCAAGCCTCGTATCTCCAGCGAGTCAAGGGTCAGGCTTTGCCCCGTCTCCGAGTTATAAAACTCGGCCAGCGGTATGGCGCTGCGATTGTCCAGACAGCCGCTGCTGTTGCAGCTCGTCAGCACCGCCCCAATCAGGCCGGCGAGTATGGCTACTTGTCTCAGAAGCTTCCCCATTTGACGATGTCATCGAGTGGCTTACGCACTTTCTCCGGCCTGTGGCTGTCAGCCGACGGCCGGCCTATTGGGATGATGGCTATCGGCTCGATGCCCTCGGGCAGGTTGAAGTCGCGAGTGATGGCCGCGGCATCAAAGTTGCACACCCAGCAGGTGCCCAGACCCAGCGAGGCGGCGGCCAGGCAGATATGCTCCACCGCGATGGCGAGATCCACATCGGTGTGGTCCTTGCCATCGTATGCGCGATGCCACGCCTCCGAGTGCACGCCGCACGCTATGATATATGCCGGCGCCGTCTGTATCCACTCGCGCGAGTAAGCACCGCATATCTTGGCGCGTGACGCCGCGTCATCTACCACCAAAAAACGCCACGGCTGGCGGTTGCACGCCGACGGCGCTTTCTGGGCCATCTCAAGCACCGCGGTGACCATGCCCCGGTCAAGAGGCTCCGGCGAATAGCTCCGGCACGAATAGCGCGCCGACACCAAGGCTTTAAACTGTGCGTATGTGTTGTAGTCTGTCATCTCTGTCATATATAGTTTTGTTGCCGATTATTCTGCGGCGGTGTTATGATAGTGTCTCGTCGATTTCGTAGTCATTGCGCCGCGGCGAGTTGCGCGCCACAAGCTCGCCCACAAAGCCCGCCAGGAAAAATTGCGAACCAAGCAGCATCAGCGTCAGCGCCAGATAGAAATAGGGCGAGTCCGTTACCAAGATGTAGTGGTTGCCGGCATGCATATTGTACAGCTTGATGGCGCCCACGGCTATCACTGCGAGAAAGCCGAGGATAAACATCAAGCTACCCAGCAACCCAAAAAAGTGCATAGGCTTGCCGCCAAACTTGCCCGTGAACCATAGCGTCATCAGGTCAAGATAGCCGTTGACAAAGCGGTCCAGGCCAAACTTGGTCTTGCCATACTTGCGTGCCTGATGGTGCACCACCTTCTCGCCGATGCGGCTGAAGCCCGCTAACTTGGCCAGATACGGTATATAGCGGTGCATGTCGCCATACACCTCGATGTGCTCTATCACCTTGTGGCGATACGCCTTAAGGCCGCAGTTGAAGTCGTGCAGGTTTTTGATGCCCGTCACCTTGCGTGCCGTGGCGTTGAACAGCTTCGTTGGTATCGTCTTCGACAGCGGGTCGTACCTCTTTTGCTTGTAGCCCGACACCAGGTCATAGCCTTCCTCCTTAATCATGCGATACAGCTCCGGTATCTCGTCGGGGCTGTCCTGCAAGTCGGCATCCATCGTGATGACCACATCGCCCTGCGCTGCGCCAAAGCCCGTGTTCAGCGCCGGCGATTTGCCGTAATTGCGCCTGAACGAGATGCCCTTCACGGCCCCATTCTTGGCTCGTAGCTCCTTGATCACTTCCCACGAATTATCGGTGGAGCCATCGTTGACAAACACTATCTCATAGCTGAAGCCGTGCTCGCTCATCACGCGCGCAATCCACGCCTCAAGCTCCGGCAGCGACTCTGCCTCATTATATAGCGGCACCACTATTGAAATATCCATATCTTCTCCTTGTATATATCAGGTCTATTGGTTGTTATATCTTATTTTTCTCTATGCTCTCTTATTCTTTGCAATGCCGGCCTCCGGCTGTGGCGGCTCACACCTCGCCGGCGCCCATATATGGCGGAGGACCGCTCCGGCGGCTGCGCACTATCAGCGCCACCAATATCGACAGCAGCGACCCGCTGAACACACCCATCCACACCAGCTCTACAGCTATCTCGGCCGGAGTGGGCAGCGCCCCGGCGTCAAGCACCGCTTGCAGAAGGTCGGCAAACTCAGTGGCCTGCGCGCTACCTATCTCGCGGTAGGCCGCAATGACATTAGCGGTCTGCTCCGCTACATACCCGGGCGCCCCAAATCGCAGCGTCAGATACACCGTCAGCGCCATCAGCAACCCGCCGAAGAAAAATATACAGATGCCGTGCACCCACAGTGCCGCAAACGTGCTACGATAGCCATCGTTTGCGTAGCTGCGCTTCAAAAACCGATATATCACAAACGGCACACCTATCACACCCGCTATCGCCGCCAGCGACAACAACGGCACCACCATCGATGCCCCTATCGCTATCATCAGCAGCGACAGGTAGCATCCCATGTAAAGCCCGTCGTGAGCCCCTCGTGAATATATTGACTTCGGTCGTTGTTGCATAGTGTCGCTGCCCCTGGTGACTATATCTCATCGTTCTTCACAAGGGTCTCCAGACCCTCGCGATGACGCTTGTAATCCTTACTCTTCAGATAAGCCATTATCGAGTCAACATGGCTCTGATGGTGAAGGTCGGTGCCCACAAAATCCACATATCCCTTCTCGATGAGCCACTCCGCTATGCGCTTCTCATCTTTGCCATAGCACCCCGACAAGCTCAGCACATTAATCTGAAAGTTGATGCCCGCCTCATGCATCTGCTTATACCTATCCTTCTTGCTATAATAGTAAGCATAGCGCTCAGGGTGCGCCAAGATAGGCACATAACCCTTGAGCTGAAGCTCAAACAAAAACTGGTCCAAATTCCACGGCTCCTGGATAAACGAGTTCTCTACCAACAGATGATTGCCCGGCAGTGGCATCAATATACCCTGAGCTATGTGGCTCATCAGCAAATCATCAATGCGATACTCTGCCGAATTTTGCAAATCCACATCTACGCCCGCTGCATCGAGCGCACCCATCAGCTCTGCCTTCGCCGCGCCAACGGTCTCAGGCGTGTTCTCAAACGTGCCATACGTCACATGAGGCGACGCTATAATGCGCCGCAGTCCCATATCCTTCATCTTCGTCACCAGGCTCACCGACGTAGCTACGTCGGGCGACCCATCATCTATGCCCGGCAATATATGGCAGTGAATGTCGGTCTCAAAAAACAACTTCTCCGGCTGGCGTGACTTGCTGAATATGCTTAACATAACTATTATCGTATCCTTTGTTCTTGACGGCGCACTTGCGGCCCGCCGTCGCTCTCCTGCGGCATACTATGCCGTGCAGCTTGCAAAGTTACAAAAATTTTCGTTCACTCCCCCTTTAATAATATATAAAAAGCACCCCATCACCAAATTCAATCCCGCGCCGCAGCGCGCCCTCAGCTCGCTACCGCCCCCTCTGCGTCCTCAGCTCGCCTCAGCCGAGTTCTCCGAGTGCTCAGCGCCCGCCGCCGCGCGCCCGCACCCGGCGCCGGCGCCGCGTTGTCAGGCCGCGCGCCAAGAGTCGCCGCTAACTTCAGGCTGAAAGCCGTCACCACGGCGAGCCTGGAAGGCTCGCTGTGCATTAGCCGGGGGCAAGGCCGCCGGGGGCGGCCGCAGCCCTCGGTCAGCAGCCCCCGCGCACAAAGCCTGAAAGGCGCCACCTTGCCCTTCGACAGCAATGATTATATCGCCGATTAGCAATTGATTACGCAGTATATCAGCGAGAGCAGTTAGGAGTATGGGGTGGGTGGAAAATATTGAGGCTGTGTCAAAATAGGCGCAGCCTCTTTTTGTAATCTGCTGTAAAACATAAA
>JAEDNZ010000126.1 GCA_016302215.1 Muribaculaceae bacterium | reverse complement strand
CGTTCAAGAGCCAATTTTTCTCGTCGATAGTGATAGCTCGCGGCACCTTTGCCGGTGCGAGCCTGGCCTCGGTGAAACTCGATGGCGAGCATTACCTGAAGGATATGACCATGAGCGCTACGGTGCCCTACACCGTGGCCGATGGCGGCACTCCGGCTTTTGACCTCTACTTTGGTCCGAACGACTACAATATCCTCGGCGACCTCAGCGACAGCCTCGCCACTGACGGCGAAGACCTCGAGTTGACTGAGCTGATACCGCTGGGGTGGAGCCTCTTCAGATGGATAAGCACGTTGATAATCATCCCCGTATTCTCCTTCTTGGGCGAATATATCACCAACTATGGCGTCATCATCTTGCTGCTGACACTATTTATCAAGCTGATTATCTTCCCGTTCACCTACAAGAGCTTCAAGTCGCAAGCACGCATGCGTGTGCTCTCACCGGAGATAAAAGCTATCAACGAGAAATATCCCGGCAGCGAAAACGCCTTGAAGCGCCAGCAGGAGACGATGGCACTGTACAGCAAGGCCGGAGCAAGCCCCTTCTCAGGCTGCTTGCCAATGCTTCTGCAGATGCCGGTGCTGGTGGCCATGTTCTGGTTCTTCCCGTCAGCCATAGAGCTTAGAGGCCAGAGCTTCTTGTGGGCGGCAGACCTGTCAGCCCCCGATATGATACTGCAGCTGCCGTTCACCATACCCTTCTATGGCAACCATGTGAGCCTCTTCTGCTTGATGATGACGGTGGTCAACATCATCTATACACGCATCAATATGCAGAATCAGCCCGGCGGCCAGTCAATGCCCGGCATGAAATGGCTTATGTACCTGATGCCGGTGATGTTCCTGCTGTGGTTCAACGACTACGCCTCGGGCCTGAGCTACTACTACTTCCTGTCGCTGCTCATCACCATAGTGCAGACGTGGATATTCCGCCGTGTGGTAGATGAGAAAAAGGTGCGCGCCGAGATGGCAGAGAACGCCAAGAAGCCGCGCAAGAAATCGGGCTTTATGGCCCGGCTGGAGGCAGCACAGAAGCAGCAGCAAGCCGCAATGCGCGCTCAAGCCAAAGAGCAAGCCAAGCGTCGTCGCTAAGCCGCAACGCATCATATATCGCCAAAGATACGCCATGGGCGACACCCGGCAGGAAAGCCGGAGTGCCGCCCATGGCCATTTTAGCGCACAACAAACTCTGTGGCAATATAATGGGCAAAAAGTATTGACACTATGGCCTCAATAATGTTATTCGTGGGGGAAAATGACATTTTGCGATGAAAATACTTGGGTGTTAGCGGAAACTTTATTAACTTTGTGATGTCTAATGAGACATACAACCTTAAATACCAAACGCAGCATAAAACAATAATAAACACTTCAATAACCACACAAGCAACGTTGCCCCAGCAAGATAGGGCAGCAAAAACAGTTATGGCAGAAAAGAATGAAAAACTATTTGACCAATTTCCGGGCGTGAGCTATGAAGAATGGCGCGCGAAGGTAGAAGCAGACCTCAAGGGCGCTGACTTCGACAAGAAATTGGTCTGGCGCACCAATGAGGGCTTCAATGTGCAGCCCATCTATCGCGCCGAGGACATCGCCGGACTCAAGACACTTGACACCGTGCCCGGTCAGTATCCATTTGTGCGCGGCACCCGCACCGACAACGACTGGCTTACGCGCCAGGAGATAGAGGCAACGGATGCCGTCGAAGCAAACCGCACGGCCACAGACGTGCTGACCAAGGGCGTCACGTCGCTGGGCTTCAAAGTGAAGGAGCCGACAGTGGCAACGCTTGAGACGCTGCTCGCCGGCATAGACCTGACGAAGGTGGAGGTCAACTTTACCTGCTGCCTGAGCAAGGTCAAAGAGCTGACCGGCGCGCTGGTAGAATATCTCAAAGCGCACGGCTGCGCCGAGACGTTCAAGGGCTCAATTGACTACAACCCGCTGAAGCGCGCGCTGCGCAAGGGTGCCGCTATTGACATTGACGCCATCGTGGCCGAAGCCAAAGAGCTGTTGGCAATGGTGGCAGATGTGCCCTCGCTGCGGATACTCGCCGTTGACTCGGTGCTACTGAGCGACAGCGGCGCATACATCTTCCAGGAGCTGGGTTACGCTCTTGCCTGGGGCGCACAGTGGCTCACGGCGCTCACCGATGCGGGCCTCGACATAGACACGGTGGCACGCCGCGTGAAATTCAACATGGGCATCTCGTCAAACTTCTTTATGGAGATAGCCAAGTTCCGCGCCGGGCGTATGCTGTGGGCACAGATTGTGGAGCAATACCAGCCCAAGTGTGAGTGCTCAGCCAAGCAGAAGGTGCATGCCTCCACATCGCGTTTTAACCAGACAATATACGATGCGCATGTCAACTTGCTGCGCTCGCAGACTGAGGCTTTCTCAGCAGCTGTGGCCGGCGTTGACTCGCTGACGGTGACGCCGTTTGATGTAGCGTATAAGACGCCTGATGAATTCTCAGAGCGTATCGCCCGCAACCAGCAGTTCCTGCTCAAAGAGGAGAGCCACCTTGACAAGGTGCTTGACCCGGCGGGCGGTTCATACTATGTGGAGACGCTCACCGCGTCAATCGCCGGTGAGGCGTGGAAGCTGTTCCTCGACGTAGATGACAAGGGCGGTTTCTTTGCACTGGTGGCTAATGGCGATGTTCAGACACAGGTTAACGCTTCATGCCAGAAGCGCCACACCGACGTAGCTCGCCGCAAAGAGATATTGCTGGGCACAAACCAATACCCCAATATCACCGAGATGGCAGCAGACAAGATTGAGGCTACAGAGCATAAATGCTGCTGCGGCGGTGACACATGTGAAGCACCGAATGGCGTAGCGCTATGCGGCCGCAGAGCAGCCACCGACTTTGAGGAGCTGCGCCTGGCCACCGAGGCAGCCGCCAATCGCCCGAAGGTGTTTATGCTCACCATCGGCAACCTGGCAATGCGCCTGGCACGCGCACAGTTCTCGACCAACTTCTTCGGCTGCGCCGGCTATGAAATCATCGATAACCTCGGCTTCAACACTGTGGAGGAAGGCATCGATGCGGCCCTGGCCAAGAAGGCCGACATCGTGGTGCTGTGCTCGTCAGATGATGAATACGCCGAGCTTGCACCTAAAGCCTTCAAGTATCTCGATGGCCGCGCCGAGTTTGTGGTAGCCGGAGCACCCGCCTGCTCAGACGATTTGCGCGCCGTCGGCATCACCGAATTTGTACACGTTCGCTGCAATGTGCTCGACACACTTAAAGCGTTCAATGCCAAACTTCTTAAATAAGCTACAGCAAAGTTATGAAACCCGATTTTAAAACCATCGATATTACCTCAGACGCTTTCACCGCACCACGCGCTGCCGTAGCTGCCTCTGAAGATTGGCTCACCCCGGAGCTTATCCCCGTAAAGAGCGTCTATACGAAAGACGACCTCGAAGGTCTCGAACATCTCAACTACGTATCGGGCATACCGCCGTTCCTGCGTGGCCCGTACAGCGCCATGTATCCCCTGCGTCCGTGGACCATCCGCCAGTATGCCGGCTTCTCTACTGCCGCCGAGTCAAATGCGTTCTATCGCCGCAACCTTGCAGCGGGCCAGAAAGGCCTCTCCGTGGCCTTTGACCTTGCCACGCACCGCGGCTACGATGCCGACCACGCCCGCGTGGTAGGCGACGTCGGCAAAGCCGGTGTGTCAATCTGCTCGCTCGAAGATATGAAGGTGCTCTTTGATGGCATACCCCTCAACAAGATGTCTGTGTCAATGACCATGAATGGCGCAGTGCTGCCTGTGCTCGCCTTCTACATCAACGCAGGCCTTGAGCAAGGCGCCAAGCTCGAAGAGATGGCCGGCACTATCCAGAACGACATCCTCAAGGAATTCATGGTGCGCAACACCTACATCTACCCGCCTGAATTCTCGATGCGTATCATCGCCGACATCTTTGAGTACACATCGCAGAACATGCCCAAATTCAACTCTATATCAATTTCGGGCTACCACATGCAGGAAGCCGGCGCTACCTGCGACATCGAGCTTGCTTACACTCTCGCCGACGGTCTTGAGTACCTGCGTGCGGGTGTCAATGCCGGCATGGACATCGATGCCTTTGCGCCTCGCCTGTCGTTCTTCTGGGCTATCGGCATGAACTACTTCATGGAGGTGGCCAAGATGCGTGCCGCACGTATGCTGTGGGCAAAGATTGTAAAGCAATTCAATCCGAAGAACCCCAAATCGCTGGCACTGCGCACCCACTCACAGACATCGGGCTGGTCACTGACGGAGCAAGACCCGTTCAACAACGTGGGCCGCACCTGTATCGAGGCTATGGGCGCCGCCCTGGGCCACACCCAGTCGCTGCACACCAACGCCCTCGATGAGGCAATCGCCCTGCCTACCGACTTCTCGGCACGCATCGCGCGCAACACCCAGATATATATCCAGGAGGAGACCATGGTCACCAAGCAGATAGACCCCTGGGGCGGCTCGTACTATATCGAGGCCCTAACCAACGAGATAGCCCACCGCGCATGGCAGCACATACAGGAAATCGAAAAGCTGGGCGGCATGGCCAAAGCTATCGAGACCGGCCTGCCGAAGCTCCGCATCGAGGAGGCCGCCGCTCGCACCCAAGCACGCATCGACTCAGGCCGCCAGACCATCGTGGGCATCAACAAGTATCGCCTCGACCATGAAGACCCGATCGATATCCTCGAGATTGACAACACCGAGGTGCGCAAAGAGCAAATCGAGCGCCTCAATGATGTCAAGGCTCACCGCGACGAGGCTCAAGTTAAAGCCGACCTCGACGCTATCACCGAATGTGTGCGCACCCACGAGGGCAACCTCCTGGACCTCGCCGTCAAGGCAGCGGGTCATCGTGCCACCCTCGGCGAAATATCTGATGCCTGCGAGAAAATCGTGGGCCGTTACAAAGCAGTAATCCGAACCATTTCAGGCGTGTATTCAGCAGAAACCAAAAACGATCCCGACTTCGCCCGCGCCCAGCGCCTATGCGAAGAATTTGCCAAGCGAGAAGGGCGTCAGCCTCGCATCATGATAGCCAAGATGGGTCAAGACGGACACGACCGCGGCGCTAAAGTCGTAGCAACGGGCTATGCCGACTGCGGCTTCGACGTGGATATGGGTCCGCTCTTCCAGACACCGGCCGAGGCAGCTCGCCAAGCTGTGGAGAATGATGTGCACATCCTTGGTGTGTCATCGCTCGCAGCGGGCCACAAGACCCTCGTGCCCCAAGTCATCGAAGAGCTTAAGAAACTGGGCCGCGACGACATCATGGTCATCGCCGGCGGTGTCATTCCGGCGCAAGACTACGACTTCCTGTACAAAGCCGGCGTCTCGGCAATCTTCGGTCCCGGCAC
>JAEDNZ010000125.1 GCA_016302215.1 Muribaculaceae bacterium | reverse complement strand
CAGCACTGTTGATGCTGACAGCCGGATGCGCCGGCTCTAACGCCTCGGCTGACGCTAACTCTGCTGCTGCAGCCGACAGCACCGCTGTCGTGGACTCCGTTGAGGCGGCTGTGCCTGACCTCCTCGTGACGCCTGACCTTACATTGCTCGAAGTCAAAGGCAACGTCAAGGAAATCAAAGGCAAAGAGTCCGGAAACTATGTGTACGGCGGCAGCGCCAAATTTGACACTGAAGGCAAGCTGACTCACTACGGTAACTCCGAGCCTATTGACAAGCTGTCAAATATCAAGCGCGACGACGCCGGGCGCCTGACCGCTTTCCTGGCAAGCGAGTGGACCTCGGTGAAATGGGAGGCCGACCGACCCGCTTCTGCGAAATTCGAATACAATGAGATGGCAACCACTGACACCTACAAGTACAACGCTGACGGCCGTTTGATTGAGATTACTCGCAGCTGGCAAGACTTGTGTGAGGAGACCGAGGAATCTGCCGTAGGCACCGTAACGTATCCCGCCGATGCTTTTGATGCAAACGGCAATTGGATCAAACGCATCGTCAAGTATCCCGACCACACCGAGACACAAGAGCGCGAAATAATATACTATTGACCCGCGCACACACCGGTCTCTGACGGCCTCCTCACGCAGAGGCTTTGCACACCGACACCAATCCCGATGCCGCGCATCACCGCACGCCGCGCATCGGAATTGCCGCATCATGCCCCCACCGCATACCGCTCCGATACCGCGTATCGCAAAGTATTTTTGCCGATTTCCGAATTTTTTGCTATCTTTGTGGAAATAGTCACAAATATAGAGCCAATACAATATAAGATGTCCGACGATACCTTAGATGATACCTTAGATATGCCCGCCGAAGCCTCCTCCGAGGGGGCTTCGCATGACAACGCCGCCACAGCGCCCACAAATCGGCCTTACACCGCAGCTGCAGATGTGGTTAAGCATCAGCTACGCGGCATGTTTCAAACATGGTTTTTAGATTACGCCTCTTACGTGATATTAGAGCGCGCCGTGCCCCACATTGACGACGGCCTCAAGCCCGTGCAGCGCCGAATACTTCACGCCATGAAGACGCTCGACGATGGGCGCTTCAACAAAGTGGCGGGCATCGTTGGCGACACCATGCAGTATCACCCTCACGGCGACGCGTCTATCAAAGACGCCCTCGTGCAGCTCGGCCAGAAAAATCTGCTCGTGGAGACGCAAGGTAACTGGGGCAATATCCTCACCGGAGCTTCGGCAGCCGCCGCTCGTTACATTGAGGCACGCCTATCCACTTTTGCCCTCGAGACGCTCTACAGCCCCAAGGTCACGGAGTATGTGCCAAGCTACGACGGCCGCAAGAAAGAGCCGGTGACCCTACCCTCCAAATTTCCCCTGCTCCTGGCTCAAGGAGCCGAAGGCATTGCCGTAGGTTTGTCGTCAAAAATACTGCCTCACAACTTCAACGAGATTATCGACGCCGCTGTGGCTTATCTCCGAGGCGAAGACTTCGAGCTGCTGCCTGACTTCCCCACCGGTGGCCTCATTGACGTGTCGCGCTACAACGATGGCCGGCGCGGCGGTGTGCTCAAGATACGTGCCAAGATTGAGAAGGTTGACAATAAGACGCTCGCTATCACCGAGATACCCTTTGGCAAGACTACCGGCACCCTCATTGACTCTATACTCAAGGCGCTCGAAAAAGGCAAAATCAAGGTGCGCAAGGTCGATGACCTCACCGCCGAAACAGCGCGCGTGGTGGTCTCGCTTCAGCCCGGCACATCGTCTGACAAGACTATCGATGCGCTTTACGCCTTCACCGATTGCGAGGTAAGCGTCTCGCCTAACTGCTGCGTGATATTAGACCGCAAGCCGGTGTTCATGGGCGTCAGCGATGTCCTGCGTTACAATGTCGATACGGCTCGCCACATCTTGCAGCGCGAGCTGGAGATTGACCTCGCCGAGCTGCGCGAGCAGCTGCTCTTTGCTTCGCTTGAGCGCATTTTCATTGAGGAGCGCATATACAAGGACAAGGAATACGAGGGCGCAAAAAATATCGAGGCCGCCATCGAGCATATCGACCGCCGACTCGACCCCTTCAAGCCTTCGCTCACGCGCGAAGTCACCCGCTATGACATCTTGCGCCTGCTCGAGATTAAGATGAAGCGCATCCTACGATTCTCGGCCGACGAGGCTGACGACCTTATCGCTCGCCTTAACGACCGCATTGCCTCCACCCTCGACAACCTCGACCACATCACCCAATACACCATCGACTGGTATCTCAAACTAAAAGAGAAGTATGGCGCCGACTACCCTCGCCTCACCACAGTGCGCGGCTTTGATAGCATTCAGGCATCTACTGTAGCTGAAGCCAACGAGAAGCTGTATATCAACCGCGAAGAAGGCTTCATCGGCACCTCGCTCAAGAAAGATGAGTTTGTATGCAACTGCTCAGCCCTCGACGACGTGATTATCTTCTACAAGGACGGGCGATATAAAGTGGTGAAAGTGCAGGAGAAGCTGTTTGTCGATAAAAATGTGATATATGTCAACGTCTTCAAACGCAACGACCTGCGCACCATCTACAACGTAATATATCAAAACGGCCGCGGTGGAGTGTATTACATGAAACGCTTTGCCGTGACCGGTCTCACCCGCGACAAGGAGTACAACGTCACCCGTGGCATCGCCGGCTCTAAGATATGCTGGTTCTCGGCTAACCCCAATGGCGAGGCCGAGATTGTGCGCGTCACCCTAAAGCCCAAGCGCGGACTCAAGAGGCTGCAATTCGACGTGGATTTCAGCCAGCTCGCCATCAAGGGGCGCCAATCGCAGGGCAACCTCGTGACCAAAAACGATGTGCACCGCTTTACCCTCAAAGGTCGCGGAGGCTCCACGCTCGGCGGCAGGCCCGTATGGTTTGACCCCGACGTGCTGCGTCTCAATTACGATGGCCGTGGACAGCTGCTCGGCGAGTTTGACAGCGGTGACCTCGTCCTGGTAGTTCTCGACAACGGCGAGTATTACACTTCGTCATTCGACGCCACTAACCACTACGAGGACAATATCTTACGCATCGAGAAATTCAGACCCGACGCTCAGTGGACATGCGTGCTCTTTGATGCCGACCAAGGCTTCCCTTACATCAAGCGCTTCATGTTTGAGCCTACCGCGCGCAAGCAACGCTTCATCGGCGACAACGACCGCTCTCGCCTAATCATGCTCACCGACACTCGAGGCGCCATGCTGCAAGTCTCATTCGCCGCCCCAGACGATTTCCGCGACCCGCTAATCATCGACGCCGAGGATTACATCGGCCTGAAATCGCTCAAAGCTAAAGGCAAGCGACTCACCACATTCTCGTTGGGCGAAATCACCGAGCTTGAGCCTAAAGAGGTAGCCGCCGATGATGACGCCGACGCCGCCGACAGCGCCGAGCAGGAGACTGACGTTGAGGCCGAGGAGATGCCCGATGACAAATCTGACGACGAGGTGCGCGATGAGCTCACCGGGCAGCAACGTCTTTTCTAAGCCACGCACACCCTATGCCATCACTTGCCCGTCATATCCAGGCTATCATGGCAGCGGCAATGCTTGCCGCTTCGCCGGGCGCTGTGGCCGAGGACTGCTGCGCTATGCGCGACACCACAGCTACCACCACCGTCAGGCCCATAGTCTCGGCATTCTCTCTCGGCATAGGCAGCGAGCATCTTTGCGACACTTACCTCACGCCGCTGCGCTACTCCGGTTGGGGGCTGCAGTTAGGCTACGAGAGGCTTCAAGCGATGCGCTTTGACCCTGAGCGCTGGATTATGCAACTCGGAGGCACGCTCGCCGCCGGAGCAACTGACAATCCGGCCGGCAACATGACCATGTGGGAGATTGACTTGGATGTGCGCTGGGCTATGATGCGGCGCTTCACCGTGGCCCCCGGTCTCAAGCTCGCATTCGGAGGCGCCACAGGCATCACGTTAGGCGCGCTTTACAACCGCCGCAATGGCAACAATCCCATATCGGCCCGCGCCGCCTGGACACTCGATGCCACCGCTATGGCGGCTTACAACACACGCCTTTCCCGCCTGCCCATCACGCTGCGATATCAGGCCACCATGCCCCTTGTGGGCGCTTTCTTTGCCCCGGACTACGGCGAGCTCTATTACGAGATTTATTTGGGCAATCACAGCGGCCTCGCTCACTGCGCTTGGCCGGGAAATTACTTCAAGCTCTCCAACCTCCTCACGGCTGACCTCCACTTCGGAGCCACTATACTGCGCCTGGGCTACTCAGCTACAATATTCTCATCAAAAGCCAACGAAATAGTCAGCCGCAGAGTGAGCCACCTATTCGTGATTGGCGTCACCACCGAATGGCTCTCGCTGCGGCCTCGCTCGAGCGATTTGCCCAAGGCCCGGGTCATATCAGCGCTTTATTAACGACAAATAGAGTATCATGCGCCCTACCCTTACACCTCTTATCGCAGCCGCAGCTCTGAGCTTGGGCCTATCGGCTTGCCATGACGTGCCCGAATATCAGAGCGACATGCTCGGCAACTTTGACGCACTCTGGACCGCCGTAGATGAGCACTACTGCTTCTTCGACCAAAAAGGCGTTGACTGGAACGTTGTAGGCCAACAGTATCGCGCCATGATTGATGATAAGACCAACGTGGTGCAGCTGTTTCAAATCTGCGCCGGTATGCTCAACACCCTCCGCGACGGCCACGTCAACCTCTCTTCAAGCTTCAACACGTCTTATTACCGCGAGTGGTGGAGCGACTACCCACAGGACTATGACGAACGGCTCGTCCAAGAGCATTATCTGAAGTTTAAGTACTACAGCGTCGGAGCCTCTTACTACTACCTCATCGGTGACAACGAAGATATCGGATATCTGCGCTTCGCTTCGTTCTCATACCCCCTGGGCGACACGTCTCTTGACTATATCTACACCTTGCTGTCAAACTCGGGGTGCCGTGGCCTCATCATTGACATTCGCGACAACGGCGGCGGTGACATGACCGCCGTGGAGTCTATGGTAAGCCGCTTTATTGACCGGCGCATTCTCGCCGGATACATCTGCCACAAGACCGGCCGCGGTCACAACGACTTCTCCGAGCCTTACGCCTTTTATTATGACCCCGCCCCGCAAGGTCGTGTCCGCTGGGACAAGCCCGTGGTAATCCTCACCAACCGAAGCACCTTTAGCGCCGCCAACACCTTTGTGGCCGTGATGAAACACTTGCCGCAGGTGCGCATCGTCGGCGCGCCGACGGGTGGAGGCAGCGGCATGCCATACACCTACGAGCTGCCCAATGGCTGGGGCGTGAGAATGTCGGCCTGCCCCGTTTATGACTGCGACATGCTACTCACCGAAAACGGCATTGCGCCCTCT
>JAEDNZ010000124.1 GCA_016302215.1 Muribaculaceae bacterium | reverse complement strand
CGGGCAGAGCGTCAAAGCTCGCTATCTGGTGCTGCGGGCGATAGTCCGGCTCAGCGCCTGTCAGTCGCTGAGGATGAATGTTGCGGCCATCATCGAGCAGCGCCACTGTGCCCCACCCCATGGCGTTAGGCGCCACAAAGTCTTTGGCCGGGTTGTCAGCCACATACACATATCGGCAGCCCGGATAGCGCTGCTCGAAATATTCATAGTTGGCTCGGGAGGGCTTCTCGCTGCCTATCGTCTCGGATATCACCACGTCGCCCGGCACGGCCATATAGCGGTCAAGACCCAGAGCCGTAATCTTATTGAGCTGAGTAGCCTCACGCCCATCGGTGATAATGCCCAAACTACAGCCGGAGCGCTTCAGCTCCTCAAGCGTCGCCTCGACATCGGCAGCAAGGGATATATCGGGCTTATGATAGCGATACACCTCAAGCATCTGACCCACGCTGCAATCGCCGAGGTGATACTCGTCAATGACGCGCTGAAAGGCCGGCACGCCGGCGGCGTAGGCATCAAGCATCTCGTCAAGGAGCGTGGCCGGCAAGCAGGTATATCGCTCGCGCAACCATGCCGCCACGGCGCGATAGCCTGACCGCAAGAAGTCTATCTCCTTGTAGAGCGTGTCGTCAAGGTCAAACGTCACCACCAGACCGGGCCGCTGTGAGGTCGCAGCTTTCATAGCTTGGATATCACGAATTTGATTTTCTCGGCGAGCGAGGTATCATATCCCTCTGAGATGAACACCACGCGCCCGAAACTATCGGCTATCGCCACTACCGGCAATTCGCTCTTGGTGCTCTCGGTGGCGGTGCGCAGCATAGCAGCTATGGAGCCGGCGCCGTCAATGCCGTAATGGAGTGTGGTGATGGCTGACAGCTCGCTGCGAGGTGCAGCACCGGGCTTAAGCACCAACAGCGGCCGCCCCCAGGCATTGAGCACCTCAGTAAGCGCTTGCAGCTCCTGCACGGCGTGGTTTGAAGGCTCGTCTGTAGCACCGAGCACGGCAATGGCAAAGTATCCGCGCCCCGTAGTTGACAAGATTGATGCGCGAGAACCGTCCGGGCGCTCATATAGCGCCTCGCAGTCGATGCTTCCGATGACGCTAATGTCGGCATCGTTGCGGCGCATCGTCAGCTCCAGCTCGGCGGTGGCATCGGCCTCCACCGGCAAGGCCTCAATATGTGCGAGGACACTGCCATCAGCCATGCGTGTGCCGCTCGTTACCACATAATATCCGGCATCGAGGGTGAGGCCGCTCCCGAGTGTGTTTGACATCGTAGCGTCATACTCATCGAACTCCAGCAGCGCGGGGAAGCCGGCAGCATCTACCTCGGAGATGGTGAAGTGGCGATAATACTGCGGGTCGCGCAGATAGGGCCGGGGGGTGTAGGTGCCGTGCAGGATGCCCTTGGGCTTGACCACCGCCGTCACCTCTTCAAAGTTCACATCGAGCCACGAGCCGTCAGCTGAGACATACTGCGTCTTGCCGGTGACCTCATCGATGCGCGCGGCGATACCGGCGGTGCGGCACAGCGCCACAAAGAGTATGTCGCGCGAATGGCGGTCGGCGGTGCGGTGACGCCACGCCGCTGCCGGTGTCACCGGCACTCGATAGCTGTTGGCCTCGTCGATGGTGATTTCGCGCGCCACCACCTCCATTATCTGCGAGGCAGAGTTACCCACCACGGGCAGCTCGGCCCGATAGGCAGTGAGCAGCTCATTGGAGATGCGCGGATTGAGGACATAGTTGATATAGAGGCTATCTACCGGGTGAGGCGGCGCAGCTTCAAGCGTGGCGGCAAAGACACTCGCCGGAGTGTCGCGCAGGTCTTTGTCGCTGACTGCCTCAAGCATAGCCACAGCTTCAGCCCTCCGCTCGGGCGCCACGCCGGCTATAAAAGACTTTATCTGAGCATGGTTGCCGCGTGCCTTGACCAGCAGCGCAGCCTCGGCGGCGCTATACCCCTCGGCGAGAGCTCGCTCAGAGGTGTAAAATGTAGCCGTATAGCTATTGCGCAGCGAGTCCTCGTAGGCAAGGCGCCGGGCATTGTCGGCCACCTGCTCGGCGGTGGTGTGGCTCGGGATAGGATTTTCAGCCGGCGGCACAATATCAATATCGGCACTCACGCGCTCGCCGATAGCATAACGCAGCGGCAGCGCGGTAGCCTCGCCGCTTACGCGAGCAAAGCCCCAGCGCATGCCGTCAGAGGCCCACGCGAGCATATCGCCGCGGCCGCTGACCATAGTAGCGCGGCCACAGGCATCGGTGACGTACTGCGCCACGGTGTAAAACTCGCCGTAGTTGTAAATCTTGAATTGCACCGTCACTCCGGGTAGAGCATTGCCGGCAGCATCCGTAACGGTAACGGTGGAGGTGCGCAGCGGCACATAGTTGGCCGTGACATTGATCTCGGTGATATTGCCTTTGCGCGAGAGCACCGGCTCGGCGCCGCGATAGTCGCCGAAGACGCGCGTGTGCATAAGCATGCCGCGCGACACAGGGCTGTTGAACCACGCGCGGTCAAGCTCCGGCTCCGGCTCGCAAGCGCCGAGAAAGTGCCATCGGCCATCGACCCATACCTCCACCCATGCATGGTTGTCATCGGTATGCGCCCATCGCGGCGTATATACCTGACGCGCCGGGATGCCCACGGTGCGCATCGCCGCCACCGCCAGCACCGACTCCTCGCCACAGCGCCCCTTGGCGGTGACCATCGTGGCCATTGGCGCCGAGGTGCGAGCATCTGACGGCTCGTAGGTGACATGCTCGTGGAGCCAATGGTTCACCTCAAGGGCGGCATCGGCCATCGCAAGGCTCTCTACACGCGCCTTCAGCTCTTCGTAGTAGGTGGCGCGGAAATGGTCGAGATACTCATTGTTGGAGCGCACGGGCAGCACGAAATGCCTAAACACGTCATCGGGCACCGATGCTCCCCATGGCAGCTCGCGGCGCGCACGCAGTGCTATCCTCACGTTCTCGCGATAGTAGGTGCTGTCATACATAAGTCTGTCGGACAGTGGCATCGACTGATACAGGAAATCCAAGGCCCGGCGCTCGGCTGCGTCGGTATCGGCAGCCGTGGCTGTCGCGCTCAGGGCAAGCGCCGTCAGCACTGCAAGCGACACGCTATGAATGGCACGAGGCGATATGGGAAGGAAGTGTGGCATGGCTTTTTGTCTATTCGTTTATATATCTGTTTTGAATGTCAGCTCTACTACTCGGTCAGGCACGGCGGCAGCGGCAGGCAGGCGCAGCACTATGCCCGCCGGAGTCACGGTGAACGGCACGTTCTCGCGGCTGTCGTACATACAGGCCTTGACGGGCTTGGCAGCAGTGTAAGGCAGCAAGATGGCATCGTCGGTGCTATCGCTGATGACGTGCACATACATCGTGCGGCCGCGATGGGTAGTCACGCCCCACTCATGCGGAGCCACCGGGCCGCCACGCACGCCCTTGACGGTTGAGCCGTAGGTCTGCATCCACGCGCCGATGTCGGCTAGGCGCTTCACTGCTTTCTCTGGCAAGGTGCCGTCAGGACGCGGACCCACATTCAGCAGCAGGTTGGCATCGCGCCCGGCAGTGCCCACGAGATAGCGTATCAGCTCGTCAGAGCTCTTATAATTATCATCGGTGATGCGATAGCCCCACGAGTCGTTCATCGTCTGGCACGTCTCCAAAGGCAGCGCGCTCACCGCCTGGCCCGACAGACCTGCAGTATTCTCACCGGGCTTGTCGCGCTCGAAAATTTGCATATCCTCGCCGGCATAGGGGGTGACATGGTGGTTATTGCCGATGAGACAAGCCGGCTGCAGCCGGTGTATCATAGCATACTGCTGCGGTAGCTGCCACAGCTCGGCATCCATGCCGCCCGGCTGCTCATCGCGGTCCCACAGACCGTCAAACCATATTGCGCCGATGGGCCCATAGCCCGTGAGCAGCTCTGTGAGCTGCGCGTTCATAAACGCCAGATAGTCGCTCCAACGGCCATCGCTGCGACGGCCGGGGTCATGACCCGTGCGCCCCAGCGGCACATAATCGTCACGCCGCCAGTCAAGATGCGAATAGTATAGATGCAACTTCAGACCATGACGCGCGCACGCCTGCGACAGCTCCTTGAGCACATCGCGCCCATAGGGAGTGCCATCTACTATATTATATGGCGACTGCTCGGTGGCAAACATCGAGAAGCCATCATGATGGCGCGTGGTGAAGGTGATATATTCGGCACCCGAGGCCTTGAAGGCGCGTGCCCACGCATCAGCATCGAAACGCGACGGATAGAAACTCGCCGCGAGGCGCTCATACTCATCGAGCGTAACATCATCGCGGTTGAGCACCCACTCGCCGCGGCCGAGCATCGACGACACGCCCCAATGGATGAAGATGCCGAAGCCGCTGTCGCGAAAAGCCTCACGCGCCTGTAAATTCTCTTCAGTAGGCTCGTAGCCGGTCTGTGCCACGGCGGCCGGAGCCATCACTGCGACCATCATAGCAGCCGACACAAAGTTTCTAAATGGTTTTAGTTTCATAAAAGTGGTTTTGTAAGGTATAGATATTATATGACTCTGTTACTCTGTATTTTCCCAACTGATTATCCCAACGCACGGCGCATAGCCGCCACGATTGCCGCATCAACACCGGCCGGACGCCCGGCAAACATTGATCCGGCATCACCGCAGCTCGGTGCCTCCCCTCTCGCCGACGAGTGAAACTCGCAAGCCCCGGTAGCCGCGCGCAGCCACCCTATGTTGGCAGGCCTGACACCGCCGCCGGGCATCACCTGTATGCGCCCGCCCGCCTGAGCCACCAAGCGCGCCAGAGCGTCAGCACCATCCGTCGCCGTAGAGCCATCGCCGGAAGTAAGCACCCTCTTGCAGCCCAGCGCCACAAGCTGCTCCAGCGCCTCACCCTGGTCAGCACACACATCAAAGGCACGATGAAAAGTGACGTCAATATCGCCCGCAGCGCTCATAAAACGCCGCATCGCCTCCACATCTATCGTGCCCGCTGCGGTGAGAGCACCCACAGTGACGCCGTCAGCGCCACACCGCCGCGCATACTCAATGTCGCTGACCATAGCTGCCACATCAGTCTCATCATAGACAAAATCGCCCTCGCGAGCGCGGATGAGCACCGTCACCGACATCCGGCCGGCCCGCGCCAGAGCCGCAGCGATAAGCCCCGCCGATGGAGTCACCCCCTCGGCTGTCAGCGCCATGCACAGCTCCACACGGTCAGCGCCGCCACGTAGCGCCGCCTCCACATCGGCAACGCTCGCGCAGCATATCTCCAGTTCACATTTTGCCACATCCATAGTCACTATTCCCATTATCCTGCAAATATAAGCATAATTTATCAAATAACGATATTATCACATTTGAAAATCTTGATGCGTGGCGCGAGAGCATGAAGCTCGTGAGAGACGTCTATACACTAACAAAGAAATTTCCACCTGAAGAAA
>JAEDNZ010000123.1 GCA_016302215.1 Muribaculaceae bacterium | reverse complement strand
CGATAGCTCGCCGCGACAGCTTTTCCAACTTTTATTCTTTGCTAATGCTTTTTAATTGCGCGTGGCCTCGCGTGTTTCATATTTTTTTATTACCTTTGCAGACGAAAAACAGGCTACTCCGAGCAGCACGCCATTTTTCTCTAAATCTACAATTTAGGTAAACCGATATATTCTTACCCACTGATGCAGGAAAAGATTATTATTCTTGATTTCGGCTCGCAGACCACGCAGCTCATCGGCCGCCGCGTGCGCGAGCTGAACACTTATTGTGAAATCCTTCCCTACAACAAATTCCCCTACGATGACCCCGGTGTCATTGGTGTCATTCTCTCCGGAAGCCCTTTCTCGGTATATGACGAAAAGGCTTTCAAGACTGACCTCAGCAAACTCATCGGGCGATACCCCGTGCTCGGCATCTGCTATGGCGCTCAGCTCCTCTCTTATGACGGCGGCGGCTCGGTAGAGCCTGCGCCCTCGCGCGAGTATGGCAGAGCGCTCCTCGCTCACTCTGACACCAGCAACCCCCTGCTTCACGGCATCGAGGTGGGCAGCCAGGTATGGATGAGCCACGGCGACACCATCACCTCGCTCCCCACAGGGTATGACATCATCGCCTCAACCGACGAAGTGGCTTGCGCTGCCTTCGCCGCCCGCGACAACAAGGTGTGGGGCGTGCAGTTTCACCCCGAGGTGTTCCACTCCTCTTGCGGCACGCAGTTGCTGCAAAACTTCGTGGAAGGCATCTGCGGCTCTCACTGCTCTTGGAGCGCCGAGTCATTTATCGAAACCACCGTCGCTGCCCTTCGTCAGCAGTTAGGCGACGACAAAGTGGTCCTCGGCCTCAGTGGCGGCGTGGACTCCTCGGTAGCCGCTGTGCTCCTCAACAAAGCCATAGGCAAAAACCTCACGTGCATCTTTGTAGATCATGGTATGCTGCGCAAAAACGAGTTTGCCAACGTCATGGCTGACTACGAAGGCCTCGGCCTCAACGTGGTGGGCGTCGATGCCTCTGACAAATTCTTCGCCGAGCTGGCAGGTGTCACCGAGCCCGAGCGCAAACGCAAAATCATAGGCAAAGGCTTTATCGATGTCTTCGATGCCGAAGCTCACAAAATCAAAGATGTGAAATGGCTCGCGCAGGGCACCATCTACCCTGACTGCATAGAGTCGCTCTCAATCACCGGCACCACCATCAAGAGCCACCACAATGTGGGCGGTCTGCCGCAAAAGATGAACCTCAAGCTATGCGAGCCGCTACGCCTCCTCTTTAAAGACGAGGTGAGAGCCGTAGGTCGCGCCCTCGGCATGCCGGAGCACCTGATTAAGCGCCACCCATTCCCCGGGCCGGGCCTCGCCGTGCGCATCCTCGGCGACATCACTCGCGAGAAGGTGCGCATACTACAAGACGCTGACGACATCTTCATCAGCGGCCTCCGCCAGTGGGGCCTCTATGACCAAGTGTGGCAAGCCGGCGTGATACTCCTGCCCGTGCAGAGCGTGGGCGTGATGGGCGATGAGCGCACTTACGAGCGCGCCGTAGCGCTCCGCGCCGTGACATCAACCGATGCCATGACCGCTGACTGGGCTCACCTCCCCTACGACTTCATGGCCAAGGTGTCCAACGATATCATCAACCAGGTGCGTGGCGTGAACCGCGTATGCTATGACATCTCGTCAAAGCCACCGGCCACCATCGAATGGGAGTAACCCCCGCCCCACTCTACCCCATACACCTATAATCATCATTGCAACTAACAATAATAAATAACTATTTCATATAATTTCTAAATGAAAAAGAGTGCTTTGCAGAAGGCTCGCTTGGCTTACCAGCCCAAGTTGCCAATTGCCTTGACCAGCTCGCTCAAAATGGTCGAGGGTAAGCCCACTCAGTCTGTGGCTGACCAAGAAAAAATCAAAGAACTATTCCCCAACACCTATGGTCTCCCCGAGCTACGCTTTGAAAAAGACACCGCTTCGCCCAAAGGCGGCAAGCCCGTCAATGTAGGCGTCATCCTCTCCGGCGGTCAAGCCCCCGGCGGTCACAACGTCATCAGCGGTCTATTTGACGGCATCAAGCGCATTCACCGCGACAGCCGCCTCTTCGGCTTCCTTATGGGCCCCGGCGGTCTCGTGGACCACAAGTACATCGAGCTTACTTCGGCTATCATTGACGAATATCGCAACACCGGCGGCTTTGACATCATTGGCTCCGGCCGCACAAAGCTCGAGCGCAAAGAGCAGTTTGACAAAGCTCTCGAAATCCTCAAAGAGCTCAACATCAAGGCCGTAGTCATCATCGGTGGCGACGACTCTAACACCAACGCTGCCGTCCTCGCCGAATATTACAAGAGCATCAACGCCGGCGTGCAAGTCATCGGCTGCCCGAAGACCATCGACGGCGACCTCAAAAACGATATGATAGAGACATCTTTCGGCTTTGACACCGCCACCAAGGTCTATTCCGAGCTTATCGGCAACATCGAGTGCGACTGCAACTCAGCCAAGAAGTACTGGCACTTCATCAAGCTCATGGGCCGCTCGGCAAGCCACATCGCCCTTGAATGTGCGCTCCAGACTCAGCCCAACGTATGCATCATCTCTGAGGAGGTTGAGGCCAAAAACATGACCCTCGACGACGTTGTCAACTACATCGCCGACATCGTGGCCGCTCGCGCCGCCGACGGCAACAACTACGGCACCGTGCTCATCCCTGAAGGCCTCATCGAGTTTATCCCCGCTATCAAGAAGCTCATCGCCGAGCTCAACAACGTCATCGCCGAGCACGCCGACGACATCGCCGGCATCGACACCGAGAAGCTGCCCGAATATATCAAGGCTCACATCTCAGCCGAGAACGCCGCTACGCTCAACTCGCTCCCCGACGACGTGGCTCGCCAGCTCATGCTCGACCGCGACCCCCACGGCAACGTGCAAGTATCGCTCATCGAGACCGAGAAGCTCCTCAGCAACATGGTGGGCAAGCGCCTCGCTGCCATGAAGGAAGAAGGCAAGTATGTAGGCAAATTTGCCGCTCAGCACCACTTCTTCGGCTACGAAGGCCGCTGCGCCGCGCCCTCTAACTTTGACACCGACTACTGCTACGCTCTCGGCTACAACGCCGCCTGCCTCGTGTATGCCGGCGTTACAGGCTACATGTCGTCTGTGCGCAACCTCGTAAAGCCCGCCGTGCAGTGGATATGCGGTGGTATCCCCATCACCATGATGATGAACATAGAGCGCCGCAATGGTGCTGACAAGCCCGTGATACAAAAAGCTCTCGTGCGCCTCGACGGCAAGCCCTTCCTCAAATTCGCCGACCAGCGCGACAAGTGGGCTGTAAATACCTGCTATGTTTATCCCGGCCCTATCCAGTACTTCGGCCCCGCTGAGGTCTGCGACCAGCCCTCTATGACACTGAAATACGAGCACGAAGGCAAGTAACAAACACTCAGCCTCGCGCTACCGAGAAAAATACCCGAATCTCAGCTTGCAGAGAAGCCTGCCCGGGGGAGCAACGTTGCTCTCGGCAGGCTTCTTCTTTTGCTTCAGCGTTGCACCGTCAGCACCTGCGGGTGTGCGGCAACCACGCGGCGCGGCATCATCGCTATCACCGCGGCATAGCTGCCGCGTATCTGCTCGCACACAAAGCTGTCGCGCAGGTGTGGCTCGGTGTGCAGCTCATTCCAGTGGCGTTTGTTGAAGTGCCACGCCGCCTCGATGTCGGCATAGCGCTCACGAAGCTCTATCGCCAATTCCGGCTCGCACTTGACTATCACCACATCAGGGCGCAGCATGCTCACCACGGCAAACATCTTGCCCAGGACCTTAAACACCAGCGTGGTGTCGTCAAAGGGCAGACACTCCTCAGCCAAGGGCAGCGTCAAGCAATATTCGCGCACAGCCTCTATATTCATAGCTGCGGTTCTTTAGGTGCAACATCATTGTCGGCTTGGGCATCGTGGCCGAGCGTGATATCCTTAGTGACATCAATCAGCACTATATCCGGCTCCTTGAGCCTTGCGGCGAGGAAGTCGCGCAGGCGCTGACGCCCCACCCCGTTGAGCACGCCGGCATAGCGCAGCAGTGCCACATTCACAGTATCGCTGCGCTCGGACCCGCTGCTGCCGAACACGCTGCGGCTCACAGCTATTGACACCACCTGCGGGAACAGCGCACGCACCTCGCGCGACAGCTGCAACGCAATGGTGTCGTTGCGCGAAGTGGTGGCCAGGCGTGCCTCCAGCGAGTCCACCACATGCTGCCGCTCGGCCAGCGCCTCTTGCGCTATACGATATATGTCGGTGGCAGTAGTGGTCTGTGTGGGACCGCTAAACACCGGCGACTCGCCCTGCACGATATTCAGCTTCACGCCTTCAAGGCCATAGTATTGCAAGCGCGATGACATTGCCACATGCAGCGAGTCAGCCGGCAAGATGCGCCCTATCAGCGTCACATCGATACGGCGCTCGCCGTCGCTCTTCGTCGCGTTCTTGCTCAGCACATGCGTAGCCGCAAACCTAAACTCCTGCGTCACAAACCTATCAGCCGCCAGCTTAAAGCGGTTCATCGATATCATATTATACGTCAGATAGATGCTCGGCAAGATGGTGAGCGCTACGATGGTGTAGATGATGCGCCGCACTCGGCGGTTCCAAGCGGCATCGACCACAGCTATCGGGGTATATTTCATGGCCTTCACGCCGATAAACGTGGCCAGAGCTATAAATATCGAGTTGATAACAAACAGATACAGCGCCCCAAAGAAATACTGCATCTGCAGCGTGGCAAGGCCGAAGCCCGCCGTACACAGCGGCGGCATCAGCGCCGTAGCTATCGCCACGCCCGGCAGCACATTGCCCTTGCTGCGCGAGGCTATGCCCACGATGCCCGCGCCGCCACCGAATAAGGCTATCAGCACATCATATATCGTGGGCGATGTGCGCGCCAACAGCTCGCTGTGACCCTCGCCCACCGGCGATATCATAAAAAACACCGTCGAGGCCGCCACGCTGATGCCCGCTGCTATCGCCAGATTGCGCGCCGACGAGTGCACCAGCCTGAAGTTTTGCACCCCAAGGCCAAAGCCTATGCCTATGATAGGTCCCATCAGCGGCGAGATGAGCATCGCGCCGATAATCACGGCCGTGGAGTTGGTGTTCAACCCCAGCGATGCTATGAAGATAGCAAATATCAGCACCACGATATTGGTGCCTCTGAACGATACACCTCGCTTTACCTCGGCATCGATCTCTTCTTGAGCCACTGTGTAGCCCGTGAGCGTGAAATAATTGCTCACAAGGCGCTTAAGCATATTAGCTATTCGGTCAATTATCATATCCGGATAAATTCTGTCTCTTTTCAGTTTATACAACACGCCGCGATGCCTTTTGTTGCCCGGCCGCCGCTGCGTCTCCGTAAAGTTACTACTTTTTTATCTCTCCGGCGCCATATGACACAAAAAATCCGCACCCGTGGGTGCGGATTTTCATATTTATGATGTAGCAGTGCTTACTTCACCAGTATTTTAGAGCAGCTGCCATC
>JAEDNZ010000122.1 GCA_016302215.1 Muribaculaceae bacterium | reverse complement strand
GGATTGGGCTTTCTCGGCTGCTTTTTGAGCCTCGTAGGCCACGGGGCCTATGCTGATGACGGCCACATCGCGGCCCTGTCGCAGACACTCGCCGCGACCAATCGCCAAAGAGTGCATCGGACACTGCCATTCGAGTAGCCGGCCTTTGCCGCGCGGATAGCGTATGGCAAAGGGCCCGTGGTCACCACCATCTTGTGCGGTGTAGAGCAGGTGGCGCAGATAGTGCTCATCGCGCGGCGATGATATTATCATATTGGGCACAGAACGCAGATATGACATATCCAAGGCTCCGTGGTGTGTCATGCCGTCTTCGCCCACCAGCCCTGCTCTGTCGATGCAGAATGTCACGGGCAGGCGCTGTATGGCCACATCATGGATGATATGGTCGTAGGCGCGCTGCAAGAAACTCGAGTATATCGCCACATACGGGCGCATGCCGTCTTTGGCTAAACCGCCGGCAAAGGTCACCGCGTGACCCTCAGAGATGCCCACGTCAAAGACGCGCTCCGGCATCACCTCTTGCATTATCGACATAGAGGTGCCTGACGGCATAGCTGCCGTGATGCCCACTATCTTGTCGTTGACGCGTGCCAGCTCCACGAGTGTGTCGCCGAATACGTCTTGATACTTGCGCGGCTGCGGCGCTGTGGGCTTCTTGTCGGCTTCGCGCTCTCCCGTGGCCGGGTCAAAACGCCCCGGGGCATGCCATGTGGTGGGGTCTTGCTCGGCCGGTGCATACCCTTTGCCCTTGATAGTGCGGAGGTGCAGCAGCCGTGGGCCTTGCATATCGCGTATGTCGCTGAGCACACGCACTATGCGCTTGACGTCGTGGCCGTCAAATGGTCCGAAATAGCGTATGTTGAGACCTTCAAAGATATTCTGCTGGCGAGTGAGCAGCGACTTGAGCGAGTTGGAAAAGCGCAGTATGAAGCCACGGTGGCGGTCGCTTATCAGCCCCATGCGCTTGAGGCCCTTGTACATCTTGTAGCGTATGTCATTGTAGCCCTTTGAGGCCGTCAGGTGCGCCAGGTGCGAGTTTAGCGACCCCACGTTATGGTCTATTGACATATCGTTGTCGTTGAGCACTATCAGCAAGTTGTCAGGCATATTGGCGGCATTGTTGATGCCTTCAAATGCGAGGCCGCCGCTTATCGAGGCATCGCCGATGACAGCCACCACATTGCGGCGGGGGCTATCGCCTCGGAGGCGCGACGCCACAGCCATGCCCAGCGCTGCCGATATCGAGTTGGAGGCATGTCCGGCGGTGAAGGTGTCGTACTCGCTTTCTTCGGGGTTGGGGAAGCCGCTGATGCCGCCCAGCTTGCGGTTGGTGCTGAACTTCTCGCGTCGCCCGGTCAGTATCTTGTGCACGTAGGCCTGATGCCCTACGTCCCACACCAGGCGGTCGTATGGCGTGTCAAACACATAGTGCAGCGCCACCGTCAGCTCCACGGCGCCCATGCTCGATGCAAAATGCCCGGGGTTGACGGCTAACTCCTGTATCAGGAATTGGCGTATCTCGCGGCACAGCTGCGGCAGCTGATTTACGCTCAGCCGACGCAGGTCGGCCGGCGTATTGATGCCGGGCAGCAAGGGCTCGCCGAGGTCACTTTTTTGCGTTTTTGACATACTTCTTATATACGGGCACAAAGATTATTATTGCGGAGGCCACTATCACAAAGGCCGTGTACAGCGTAAACCGAGGCGTGCCTATGATGATCCACGCCACTAATCCGGCCCACAGCAGACCCAGCAATATAAATCTGATGATTACAGATGCTTTCATATATTCGGCAAAATTACGCAAAATTTTTTCTATGTCCAAAATAGATTTTGCATTGCGTCACTCCAAATCATCAAACAGCGACCCCATGCCGCCGCTCTTAGGGCTTGATGCTGAGGAGCTATCGCCGTCGGCGGCTGGCGTCGCCGGCGTTATCATAGCCAGAAACTTATCCTCATCAATAATCTCTATGCCCAGCGATTGAGCCTTCTGTAGCTTGGCCGGCCCCATATTCTCGCCGGCAAGCACATAGTCGGTCTTGCGCGATATCGAGCCGGCGTTTTTGCCGCCGTGCTGCTCTATCATCGCTTTGTACTGGTCGCGGCTATGCTTGGCAAAGACGCCGCTGATGACAAAGGTCTTGCCGCCGAGCAGGTCGCTGCCCGGGGTCTCAGCCGGCTCCTCGGCGGCCATCTGCACGCCGGCGGCGCGCAGCCGCTCCACGATGTCGCGGTTGATGTCGTTGCCAAAGTATTCGATGATGCTCTCTGCTATACGTGGCCCCACGTCTTCGATGCCTTGCAGCTCGGTGGCGCTCATGCTCATCAGCCTATCGATATTGCCGGCCACGCGAGCTATCTTCTTGGCCGTGGTCTCGCCCACATATGGTATTGACAAGGCAAAGATCACTCGGCCGAACGGCACCTGCGTGCTCGCCTGTATGCCTTCAATCAGCCGCTCGGCGCTGCGCGAGCCAAAGCCCTCGAGCGGCGCCACTTGCTCGGCGCGCAGGCTGTAAAGGTCAGCCACGTCTTTCACGAGGCCGCGGTCATAGAGCAGCGCCGCCGTCTCGCTGCCCAGACCGTCGATGTTCATCATGCGACGACCCACATAGTGCTCTATGCGCCCCACTATCTGTGGCGGGCAGGCATACTTGTTGGGGCACACCCATGCCGCCTCGCCCTCAACGCGCACCAGCGGGGTGCCGCAGGCGGGGCAGTGGCTCACGAAGGCCACCTCGCGGGCATCGCTGCGTCGGCTTGCCTTATCCACGCCGGTGATTTTGGGTATGATTTCACCGCCTTTCTCCACATACACCATGTCATCATAGTGTATGTCCAGCCCGCGCACGATATCGGCATTGTGCAGCGACGCGCGCTTCACGATAGTGCCCGAGAGCAGCACCGGCTCAAGATTGGCCACCGGGGTGATAACGCCGCTGCGACCCACGTCAAACGATACGCCGGTGAGCCGCGTCAAGGCTCGCTCGGGCGCAAATTTGTAGGCCACGGCCCATCGCGGCGATTTGGCGGTGAACCCCAGATTAAGCTGCTGCTGCAGTGAGTCAATCTTGAACACCAACCCATCTGTGGCCACCGGCAGCTCTTTGCGAGCCGTGTCCCAGTGCCGGATGAAGGCATCTACCTCGTCTATCGAGTGCAGGCGCGTCATCACATCTGACACCTTAAAGCCCCAGCGGCGCGCTGCCAGCATATTCTCATAGTGAGTGTCGTAGGGCAGGTTGTCGCCCAACAGATAATATAGGTAAGCATCTAAGCCGCGGCGCGACACTTCGGCCGGACTTTGCAGCTTGATGGTGCCGGCCGCCGCATTGCGCGGGTTGGCAAAGAGAGGCTCCTCGTTATACTCGCGCTCGGCGTTGAGCTTCTCAAAGGCTTGCCATGGCATCACTATCTCGCCGCGTATCTCAAAGAAGTCGGGATAATCATCGCCCATGAGGGTCAGTGGTATGGAGCGTATCGTGCGCACATTGTCGGTCACTACATCGCCGCGTGTGCCATCGCCGCGAGTTACCGCTCTCACCAATTTGCCGTGTTCGTAGATGAGCGAGATGCCCGTGCCGTCAAACTTTAATTCGCCCACCATCGTGGTGTCTTTGCCGGCCAATGCAGTGCTCGCCCGCTCGGCCCACTGCTCCACTTCAGCCACCGAGTAGGTATTGCCCAACGACAGCATCTGATACACATGCTCGGCCTTCTTGAAGCCTTCGCTGAGGTCTGAACCCACACGGTGTGTCGGCGACATAGCATCGTCACACTCCGGGTGCTCACGCTCGAGTTGCTCGAGCTCTTTCATAAGCATGTCGTACTCGCGGTCAGAAATCGTGGGGCTGTTATATACATAATATGCGCGATTGTGGTCGTTGATGGCTTCGCGCAGATGCTCTATTCGTTGTCGATAATCATCCATAGTGGCATTGCCGTTTTATTTTATGCAAAGTAACTACAAAATAATTGCATCTGCAAGTGATTGCGGCCTTTTATCACCGCTGCGGCGCTAATTCACATTGCCGGATAGCTTAAAATTTAGTAAAAATTAGTAAAACCGCCACTTTTTTGTTGACAAAATTTTGTGGAACAAAAAATTAGTGCTAATTTTGCCCCGCTAAATATAAACACCGAAACAAAAGAAACTAAAAAACATAAATCAAAAATGATTATCGTACAAGTAAAAGAAGGCGAAAACATCGAAAGAGCTCTCAAAAAATTCAAAAGAAAATTTGAAAAAACCGGCATCGTGAAAGAACTGCGCGCTCGTCAGGCTTTCCAGAAGCCCTCTGTGACAAACCGCAAGAAGATGATGAAGGCGGTTTATGTACAGAAACTGCGCAACGCTGAGGAATAATCATCAGCGGCAGACGCCCTTTTCCGGGAAAAATCACGCGTGAGTGATTTTTTCTGTTAAAATTTTTGGTTGAATAAAAAGGATTGGCTAAATTCGTGGCATCAGGCTTGATTTACTATTAGAGCCTATTGCACGAAGATGTTATACGAAGCCTTTTTGACATATCTGCAGTGTGAGCTGAATTATTCAGTTCACACTGTTGTGTCTTATAGGCGCGATATTGACTCCTGGCGCCGGTTTGCCCGGGAGCATGACATCTGCGATGACCCCGCCCTAATAGATGTCAACGCCTTGCGCCTCTGGTTTGCCGATATGGCGGCAAGGGGTCTCGCTCCGCGTTCTATCAGGCGGCGCCTGCAGGCTATGAGAGCGTTCTTTGCCTTCCTTATGCGCCGCCGGGGCTTCACTACTAATCCGGCTGCCGACATCGCCGTGGCACGCATACCGCATCGTCTGCCCGACACCATACGCCCCGAGGAGGTGGCGCGCGTCATTGACATGCCCATCGAGACTGACGACATCAGCCAAGTGCAGCAGCGCTTGATTATCGACATGCTGTACACCACCGGTATGCGCGCATCAGAGATGGTGGCGCTCCGTGATAGCGACGTCGATACCCGCGCCGGCCGGCTCAAGGTCATGGGCAAGCGTAGTAAGGAGCGCATCATACCTTTTGGGCCGGAACTCGCCCGCTTGATTGACCAATACCGGGGCATGCGTGATGCCCGGCGCGATGAGCCGCCTGACGCGTTCTTTCTCACGCCTTCTGGCAAGCCCGTGTATTACTCTTATGTATATAAGGTAGTGCATCAGGCCCTCGATGGTGCTGTTAAGGCGGCACACCGCTCGCCTCACGTGCTCCGTCACTCTTTTGCCACCGACATGCTCAATAATGGCGCCGACATCACCGCCGTGCAGCATCTCTTGGGTCACGAGTCATTAGCTACGACTCAGATTTACACGCATCTAACTTATAGTGAATTACAACATAATTATCAACTTGCACATCCTCGTGCACAAAAAAAAGGAGGATAACCATGGAAGTAAGAATTCAAGCAATCCATTTCGAAATCGCAGAGCGTCTCACCGCGTTTATCAACAAGAAAGCAGAGCGTCTCACTCGTCATAACCCCTCTATCGCCGTCGTTGACGTCACTCTCAAAGTCGTGAAGCC
>JAEDNZ010000121.1 GCA_016302215.1 Muribaculaceae bacterium | reverse complement strand
AGCATACACGCCAACTTGCGCATCGACATATACTCTCTAAATCCCGACCGCATATCGGCAATAGACGAAATCAGCAGCTGCGTCTTCTGCTCCTCTATCATGCCCAAACCCTCGTATGACGCGGAAATGGTGTAGGCAAACACCGCCGAGTCGTGTGCCTCGGCTTCATGAATGCGCTGATAGCCGAGCATCACCTCCAGAGCCTCGTTGTATTTATGGTGAGCGTTGAGCTGGTCGCAGCGCACCATAGCGTAAATACCCGACGTGGGGTCCATCACCGACAGCAGTGAGTCGCGATAGCAATCAGTCAGGCGATCATACTCTTCAAGGTCTTTCTTAAACACGGCATAGTCAGCGAGCTGACCATACACCGTGCGGTTGATATGATAATAGTATGGCAACAACCAGTCAGGCAGCTCCGATGACTTTACGGTCTTGACGATTTCCAACGCCTCATAATAAGAGCTGGTGACGGCATACAGACCGGCAAAATTCAGGCGTGCGTTGACTATCTTCACCGGGTCGCCGATGGCGCGCGCCAACTCCAATCGCTTCTGCGCCATGATATAGGCCGAGTCAGTGTTGTACGACACATACATATCAAATATATGCCCCATAATGTCAAATCGCTCGTCATCATTACCGGCACGGCGATATTGCTGCTTGAGCTGCGATATCTCGTCGGCTTTCTTTCCTATATATTCCTGACGATGCTCAATACTCTCTATCAGCACATTCATCAGCGAGTCGTTGAGGGCCTTGACGTCGTCTGCCGCAACGGCACGCTCCGCACAGGCCATAAATACACTGACTGCAAGAGCATAGATTATAAAGTGTTTCATTAGGTAAGCCATGGTATGTAAGTCTTTTGTGCTGCAAAGTTAAATATAAATAACCTTTTTTGCAAATATTATGGCTATATGTGTCGCCAATCCATACCCGTCGGCACGCCAATGTTGCAATTTTTCAAAAATCGTTGTAACTTTGCGTGTTCAAAACCATCTAACACCCCACATAGAGCTCTGAGCATCATCGATAACATACGCCGCAAGCGCCACTTCAGGCTCGTCATCATCGACGAGAGCACCCAAAGCAGCATTTTGGGTATGCGTATGTCACGCGCCAAAGCATTGCTGTTAGCGGTGATTGTCGCCGCGGCCTTCATCGCGCTGGTGCTCGTGATAGCTCAGATATGGCGGCAGCAGAGCGTGGCGCGCCGCGCCGATTATATCGACACGGCCATTCGGGTGGACTCGCTCGCCGCCCACGTCAGCCAAAACGATGCCTATGCCGCCAACATTATGGCGGTGCTCCAAAGCAAGGCCTCGCCTATCGCCGCTGCCGACACCCTGCGGCAGCCCACACCGGCCGATATGCCTCTGTCAGTCCTCGATGCCTCTGACGCCGAGCGCGCTTTCGTGCAGCAGATTGAGGCCGAGGAGCGCTTCAACATATCGGTGCTTACGCCCATCGCCGCCGAAGGCATGATTTTCATGCCGCCAACGGCCGCCGGCGGCTGGTGCGACGCCATCTATCGCGGCTCCGTTACCGCGATATGCTTCTCGGCCGGCAAAGCCACTATCGTAATCCAGCACCCCAACGACTTTCTATCAATATACCGCAACATAAGCGAGGTAATCATCGCCGAAGGCGCCAAGGTCAGCGCCGGTCAGCGCCTCGGCCGCGGCGACAACGCCGTCTTTGAGCTTTGGCACAACGGCGCCAAGCTCAACTACGATGATTACATCTCACTCCCCGAATAACCCATCTCCCCACCACGTCTAACCACCTCCACCACAATGCACGACGATACAGACCACCAAATATCACGCATAGCAGTGCTCGGCGCCACCGGCTCAATAGGCACTCAGACGCTCGACATCATAGCGCGCCGCCCTGACCGATACCGCGCCTCCGTGCTCGCTGCCGGCTCGCGCGTAGATGCTCTCATCGAGCTGTGCCGCCGCCATCGTCCGGCATTAGCCGTGATTGCCGACACGACGCAGTATCAGCGGCTGCGACAAGAATTAGAGCCGCTGGGCATAGCCACGGCGGCCGGCCCCGAGGCTCTCGCCGACGCCGTGGAGCGCCCCGATGTGGATATGGTGGTCACCGCCACCGTGGGCTACAGCGGCCTCGTCCCCACCATCAGAGCCATCAACGCCGGCAAGGACATAGCTCTGGCTAATAAGGAGACCCTCGTGGTGGCCGGCGAATATATCACGCGCCTGCTGCGCAATTCGCCCTCGCGCATCATCCCCGTTGACTCCGAACATTCAGCCATCTACCAATGCCTCCAAGGCGAAGACCCTGACACCGTCAGCCGCCTGATAATCACGGCCTCCGGCGGCCCCTTCCGCTCCTGGAGCGCCGACCGCATCGCCACCGCCACCGCCGCCGACGCCCTGCGACACCCCAACTGGAGCATGGGCGCTAAAATCACCATCGACTCGGCTACGATGCTCAACAAAGCCTTCGAAATCATAGAGGCGCGATGGCTCTTTGACATCGACCCGCAGCGCATCACCGCCGTGGTGCACCCTCAGTCGGTAATTCACTCGATGGTGGAATATGTAGATGGCGCCATTAAGGCGCAGCTCGGTGTCCCCGACATGCGCCTCCCTATAGCCTACGCCCTGGGATATGCCTCGCGCGCTACCAACGTCAGCGCCGGCCTCACCATGGCGCAGATGGCGCAGCTCACCTTCGAAGAGCCTGACACCGAGCGCTTTCCCTGCATCACGCTCGCCCGTAAGGCTCTCGCCGAGGGCGGCAACACCGCCTGCATCATCAATGCAGCCAACGAGATTGCCGTAGCGGCGTTTCTCCGCGGTGACATAGCCTTCGGCCACATATACCGCGCCATCACCGACACTCTCGCACGTGTGCCATTCATCGCCGCTCCCGGCTTTGACGACTATGTGGCCACCAACAGCGAGGCACGAGCCGTGGCCGCCGACATCATCACTCACTACAAAGCATAACAGCGCAATTACACCATACCTCACACTCACCAAACAACCATCACTACATTGGAAACATTTCTCTTTAAAGCTCTGCAACTAATCGTAGCTCTCATCATCTTGGTCACGGTGCACGAGTTCGGTCACTATCTCTTTGCCCGCATCTTCGGCATCAAGGTCAATCGTTTTTACCTCTTCTTCAACCCGAAATTCTCAATCCTCAAATATAATCCGCGCACGGGCAAGCTGCTGCTCTTCAGCAAAGACGACAGCTCGGCATGGCGCACCTTCACCGTGGGAAAGGAGCACCCCGCCGACGCCGATGCCAAGCCATCGTGGCGCGACACCATCTACGGCCTGGGCTGGCTGCCCCTGGGCGGCTATTGCGACATCGCCGGCATGGTCGATGAGACAAAAAGCAGCGCCGACCTCGCCGCCAAAGCTCAGCCCTGGGAGTTCCGCTCCAAGGGTCCCATCAAGCGCCTGCTGGTGATGGTGGCCGGCGTGCTCTTCAACTTCATTCTCGCCATCGTCATTTACATAGGCATCGCCTTTCACTGGGGCGAGAGAGTAGTGCCCTTTGACGCCATGACCGAGGGTATGGACTTCAGCGAAACGATGCACCGCGCCGGCTTTCATGACGGCGATATCCTCCTGAGCCTCAACGGCGAGCGCATCGATGCCAAAGACGGCAGCGTGAGCTGGGATTTGGTGCAGCCCGGCTCTGTAGTAGAGGTGCTACGCAACCGGACCGACACCGTCAAGATTACCGTCAGCGGCGATGTGCTCAAGCAGCTTGCGGCTGACAATCAGGGCTATATGTCAATACGCGTGCCCGTGTATGTCGATGCCGTAGTGTCGGGCGAGGGAGCCGCCGCGGCCGGACTCATGGAGGGCGACCGCATCGTGAAAGTGCAGTCTGACACCACCCCCACCCTCTCGGAGTTCTTCCCCGCGCTCGCCAAGGCCAAGAGCACCGAGGCGCAGATGCTAATCGTACGCAACGGCGCCGTGATAGCACGCTCGGTAGCCGTCAACGACAATGGCAAGATAGGCATACAGCTGCGTCAGCCCGACAAGATTTTCACCATCGAAGAGGTGCGCTACAACATCTTCAGCGCCATTCCTCGCGGCATAGAGCGCGGCGTGGAGCAGCTCACGAGCTATGTGTCATCGCTCAAGCTGATATTCACCAAGGAGGGCGCCACCAGCGTGGGCGGCTTCGGCACCCTCGGCAGCCTCTTCCCCAAATCGTGGGATTGGTACTCATTCTGGCAAATCACCGCCCTGCTGTCAGTGATATTGGCGTTTATGAATATCATACCCATACCGGCGCTCGACGGCGGATACATCTTGTTCCTCTTAGTCGAGATTGTCACGCGCCGCAAGCCCTCCGACAAGTTTATCGAGATAGCCAACACCATAGGCATGGGATTTTTATTCCTGCTGCTGATATATGCCAACGCCAACGACATCTATAGACTATTCATCAAATAATGAAGACATTATATCTGCGCAAAGGCAAAGAAGAATCGCTTGACCGCTACCACCCCTGGGTATTCTCGGGCGCGCTGACGGCGATGCCCGACGATGTGGAGGAGGGCGACCTGGTGCAAGTGGCCGCCGCTGACGGCCGCATCATAGGCACCGGCCACTTCCAGATTGGCTCCATAGCCGTGAGAATGTTGATATTCGGCGAGGGCGTCGTTGACGATGAATTCTACCGCACGCGCCTCAGCCAGGCTTTCTCGCTGCGTCAGACACTCGGCCTGATGCGCCCCGACAATAATGCCTACCGCCTCGTGCACGGCGAGGGCGACTTCCTCCCCGGCCTCGTGGTCGATGTGTATGGCGCCACCGCCGTGGTCCAAGCTCACTCTCCCGGCATGCACTTTGCCCGCCGAGTCATAGCGCAAGCCCTCGTTGACCTCCCCGGCGCCGGCATCGAAAACGTGTACTACAAGTCCGAGACCACGCTGCCCTTCAAGGCGCGCCTTGACCCCCAAAACGACTATATCATAGGCGCTTTCAGCACCTCCGAGGCCATGGAGAATGGTCTGCGCTTTCACGCCGACTGGCTCAAGGGCCAAAAGACCGGCTTCTTTGTGGATCAGCGCGACAACCGCGCGCTCCTCGAGCGCTATGCCTCCGGCCGACGTGTGCTCAACATGTTCTGTTACACCGGCGGCTTCTCTTTCTACGCCATGCGCGGTGGTGCACGGGTGGTGCACTCCGTCGATTCGTCGGCCAAAGCCATAGCCCTCACCAAAGCCAACGTGGAGCTCAACTTCCCCGGCGACTCGCGCCACGAGGCCTATGCCGAAGACGCCTTCAAATATCTTGACAATATGCAGGCCGGCGATTACGACCTCATCATCCTCGACCCGCCGGCGTTTGCCAAGCACCGCAGCGCCCTACGCAACGCCCTGCGAGGATACCAGCGCCTCAACGCCAAGGCCTTCGAGAAGATAGCCCCGGGCGGCATACTATTCACATTCTCATGCTCCCAGGCCGTGACTAAAGAGCAATTTCGCCTCGCCGTCTTCTCCGCCGCTGCTCAGACCGGCCGCCGTGTGCGCATCCTCCATCAGCTCACTCAGCCCGCTGACCACCCCATCAACATTTACCACCC
>JAEDNZ010000120.1 GCA_016302215.1 Muribaculaceae bacterium | reverse complement strand
CATCCAGGGGGCTGCGATGAGCAGCGAGTCGATGCGGTCAAGCACGCCGCCGTGGCCGGGTATCAGAGTGCCGGAGTCTTTGATGCCGGCGGTGCGTTTGATGAGCGACTCAAAGAGGTCGCCCCACGTGGCGGCGATGGCGATGGCGGCGCCTATGGCGATGCTACCGATGGCGCCGAGCTCCATCTGTGGCAAGGTGCCCAGATAGCTGAAGCAGAGCCACGAGCCCAGGCTGCTGAAGACAAGGCCGCCGAAAAAGCCTTCCCACGATTTCTTGGGCGACAGCCGCTCAAACAGGCGGCGCTTGCCTATGAGGCTACCCACGCAGTAGGCGCCGGTGTCATTGAGCCATATCAGTATGAAGAGCGTCAGCACCAGATATGCGCCTATGCTTTCGCCGGGACATTCAGCAGAGCAGGGCGCGGCATACTGCTGATACAGCTTATGCAGCGACAGCAGCGGCACCAAGATATATATCAGCGACAGCACCGAGTATGCTAAATGTCGCAGCGCCGTGGCCCGCTTGTCATAGAGCGTGACTATGGGCTTGGCCAGCAACAGCACTATCAGCGCTATGCCGCAGATGTCAATCATGACGCCGGGTATCCGAATATCAGTCCATGAGTAGCTCAGCGACAGTGCCAGCAGCACGATGACAATGTCTCCGGCATTGATGATGCGACCCAGCGTGGTGGCCTTCTCCGAGCTGTCAGTGGTGGCATTCTGAAATTCATGTATGCCTATCGCGGCAAAGACCATGCATAGCAGCGCAAACCACAGGTTGCCGGCAAAGATGGCGCCGACGATGACGCCGACATATACCAGGCCTGAGGCTGAGCGTTTGAGTAACTTGTTCATGCGTGTAGATTGTTATAAATCACACAAAGGTAATAAAATTTGTTGAGAAATAGTCACCTCACCACTATTTTCTTGGTCATATTGCCATTGCGCGCTATATATATGCCGCGAGAGAGGCTTTCAGCAGGGCGCTGATTGCCATGCAGGTCGTAGTATGTGGTAGCCGACGGCGTGTCCGAGATGCTGACATCGGATACTGACGAGGGCAGCAGGCTCTCGGCTCCGGCGAGGGCGTTGATGAGTCCGGCGCCCCAGCGGCTGTCGGCGGTGGTCGGTGGTGTGGCTGTAGCGGTGGCTATGTCGCGTATCTGCTCGGGCGTGAGCGTGGGGTCTATGCTCAGCCAGCACGCGGCGATGCCGGCCACGTGAGGCGCGGCCATCGAGGTGCCGGCCATTGAGGTCCAGTAGTAGGTGTTGTCGCCTACGGTGACTTTGTGGTTAGCCGTCACGGTGGCGGCAGTGCTGTAGGTGGCATAAGGGCCGCTCAGCGGAGCCACGATGTAAGCGCCCGGCGCGCAGATGTGGGGCAGCGAGCGCCCGTCGATGATTGTGCCGTGTGACGACGACGGCAGAGGCTCGTTGACCACATTGGTCCACGTCTGCGTGCCGCCCATGGCGATGGGTGCCGAGTTGCGTGTGCCGTAGTTGCCCACCGAGATGGTGCGGTGTGAGCACGCCATATTGCTGATGCTGTGACTGCTGTTGCCGGCAGTCACGCCGGCGATGCCCGGGTTGCGCAGCCAGGTGTATTGACCATCGGTGTAGAGGTATATATCGTTGCCCGGAGCCGTGCGCGCGGTGACGCCTACGAGGTATCGCCCGGTGTAGCTGTCGGGATTGGTGACGGGGCATTTGGTGGATATCTGCATCATTATGTTGTGGCGGTCGTTATAGGGCGATAGCGCCGATGCGGCAACCACGGAGCCGCGCAGATATTGGGCAAAGTCGCTGTCGTCGGCATCGATGGTCATCGAGGTGCCGGGCTCGGAGCCGAACCATTGCGAGCTATACACATATTTCTTATCCACAGTGTCGTAGATGAGCAGCTGCACCTCCACGGGGGTGCTGTCGGCGCTCCAGATGTCGAGGTAACCATCGATGGTGAAGGCGTCCCAGGCATTGTTTTCTATCGATACGGTGACAGAGGGCGTGGCCTCATCGGCGCTGTGGCGCAGCGATATCTGTCGGGAGCCGTTGTTGCCGGCGGCGAGGACTATCATAGCGTCGTCGGCACACTTGTCGAGGTATTGGCAGAAGAGGTCGCTGCCGTCGTGTGGCCCAATATAGTCGGCGAGCGAGAGGTTGACCACGGCGGGCTTTCCTGCCGTCTTGGCGTAGGCGATGATGTCTTCGACGCCGGCGAGGATGCCCACCTCGGTGAGCTCGCTCGTGGTGGCGATGATGTCGGCGCCGCCGGCGATGCCGTAGTAGGGGCTGTAACCGGCTGCGCCGGCCATGATGCCGCAGACGTGTGTGGCGTGGCGCTCATTGCTGTTGTCGGTGACCCAGCTGTCAAGGTCGGCGCCGCTGACTATCGTGCACTGCCCTTCTTCGGCCTTGTAGTGCGACACCTGCTTTACGCGGTCGCCAAATTCGATGAAGTGCGGGTCAAAGCCCATATCGCTCAGGCCCACTATCACTCCCGAGCCGTCGGCTGCTATGCCTGCCGCCTCGGCGGTTTGATACATAGCCTCGACAGCGGTGGCCGGGCGCGCCATATCCATAGCGGCGCAGGCCGTGCGTCCCATCTCGGCGCGGGTGATGCTGCCGGCTGTTTCCTGTAGTTGGCTGAGGGCGTCGTAGGGCACGCTCGTGAGCAGCAGGTTGTCGCGGCGATGGTATATGATGCAGCCCAGGGCGGTGAGTTCATCGATGGCGCTCTCGTCGCTGATGTCGATAATCATGGGTATGTAGCTCGGGGTGGAGTAGGGCTGTGGCGAGGCTGCGGCGGCGCGGTGGTGCATGGCGCACACCGCTGCGGGGTCCAGCACGGCGGCGCCGGCAGCGGCGCTTGCGGTTATGATGGTGCTCAAGGCTATTATCTTGCGGAGCATAGTGTGGTTGGTGATTATGGGTTGGGGGGGGTGACGATGGCGTCGGCTGTGCTATTAGCCGTGGTGCCTATCTATGATGTATGCGCGGCGACGATGCTTTTTGACGTCAAGGCTTTGAAAGTCAAGGAGGCGGCGACCATAGTGTCGGTTGCCGCCTCCTTGATGTGATGGTTAATGGCAGCCGTTGCTGCGCATAATATCGGTAATGATGTGGGGTGTTACTTCACGAGGATACGCTCGCTGAGGGTGCCGTTGACGTTGATGATATATACTCCGGCGGCGAGGTCTTCGGCTGAGAGTGTCACGCTATTGTCGTCGGCGCTGACGCTCTTGACCAGCTGACCGGAGATGGTGTAGAGACGCACGGTGGTCGTTGCTGCGCCGGGGGCGAATACGTCCCATACGTTGTGGCCTGCGGCGGTCACTACCAGCTGGTCGCCGCCCTCGGTGGCGATGTCGCTTACAGCGCCTTTCTCCACTGACTTCATGCAGCCCAGGAGGTTGAACTTACCGGCGCCGCGCTGCACGGGATCGGCTTGCTCGGTGTAGGTGTCGGTCATGGCGTTGGCCACGATATAGTTGCGCACCTGATCTACGGTGAGCGACGGATTGGCCTCAAGCATCAGAGCTACACCGCCGGCCACCACGGGGCAGGCCATTGACGTGCCTTGCTCGGCTGCCCATGTTGAGCTGCGGCCGTTGACGGTGACGTCGGCAAGCATATTGTAGCTGTTTGAGGCGGTGATGCCCTCTGTCTCGCAGTAGTATTTCGAGTATGACGATACCACGCCGCAGCCGGGAGCACAGATGTGGGGCAGCGAGCGGCCGTCGATGAGGGTGCCGTAAGAGGTGAAGTCAGTGATGGGGCCGGCGGGATATACTATCTGACCCTGCTGGTTGTAGTAGCCGTAGCTGAAGCCGGCCACGGTGGTCCAGTTGCCGCGGGTGTTGAAGGCGCCCACTACCACACAGTTCTTGATGCACGCCAGGTCGTTGATGGTGTTGCTGGTGTCGCCGTCATAGTAGTTGGTGATGCCCTTTGACTGCATCAGCGCCGTGAGTGAGCCTTGGCCGTCATCGCAATCGTTGACGAGGTCAATGCGCTGGCCGGCCTTGCCGTTGATGTAGATACCCACGGCCAGGTTGCCGTTAGAGTTAGTGCTCGCGTTGTTGTTGATAGAGTAGTTGATGGCGCAGTTGTAGCGGTTGTTGACGCTGTTCTGCGACATCGCTATCTGTATGATAGAGTTTGACAGAGCCTTGTCGATATTGGTGTCGTGAGTGCCGCTGTAGCCGGTAGTTGAGAATGTCTGCGTGCCGGTGGCGCGGATGGTGCTCTCATAGAGCACGGTCTTGGTCGAGATGTTGTAAATCTGGAATGTCACCGTGAAGAGCTGGTTGTCGCTGCCCCAGATATCCATGAGGCCCGAGGCGGCAACGCCCTTGGTGGCTTGGGTGATGAAGGTGCCAAAGCCGGTGTTGCCGCTGGTCAGCGTGCGCGACATCGAGATAGGCTGGTCGCCATCGTTGCCTGAGGCGACGCAGATGATAGCATCTTTGCCCAGCTCGTTGATGGCGCGCTCATAGTCAGAGGTGCCATCGTGCGGGCCTACGGTGTGGCCCAGCGACAGGTTGACCACGGCGGGGCGGCCTTGTGCCTTGGCATATTCCACCACGGCCTTCACGCCGCCGAGGATATTGGCAGTAGCGAGTGAGCCACAGCCGGCCACAATGTCGGCCTCAGTGGCGATGCCATAATAGGGGCAATACTTGCGCGACGACACAGAGTAAGAGCCGGTGGTCGGGTCAAAGACTGACACCTTGCCCTCGCCGCGGTTGTTGTACGAACCGGCCATGATGCCCATAGTGTGGGTGCCGTGAGTGTCGGCCTTATTGTCGGTGGTGAAGCCGCTGACGGTCTCTGAGGTATAGGGAGTGTAGTTGCCGTTAGAGCCGGTGAAGTGGAATAGGCGCTCGATGCGTGTAGCGCCGGCCCCATTATCCTTGAAGAAGTTTACGTGGTTGGGGTCCATACCGTTGTCATAGATGCCGGCGATGATGCCCTTGCCCTTATATGCCTTTGAGAGGCCCTCGCCATTTTGCACCGCGTCAGCATTGACGGCGGCGCGCGCAAGATCCATCATCGGGCGCAGCTCGGTAGAGAACGATGCCGACACCACCATATCCGTGTTTGACGCTGCCACCAAGTCCTCGATAGTGCCGCTCACCGCAATCACGTCGCCCACCCGGTAGTGCAGCTCCAGGTCGGCCGTGAGCTTGTCGATGTCAGCGCCCGGCCGCACCGTCATCAGCGCCGTAGCCGTAGCCTCGCCGCGTGACGCGCTGCTCAGGTCAAAGGGCATACCCTTGATAGGCAGCACCTTAGCTGTGGGGTTGTCGCGTACTAACTGATACCGGTCAATATACAATTGACCGGCCGTATTAAACTTCGATTGACCGGCAGCGCCAAGCGTGGAAAGCGCTGCAAGCGTCAGTGTGAGATATATCTTTCGCATATTTTTGAAGAATAGGATATTACTTACGTGGGTGTATGTATAATGGCTGTTATTATCACATGAGCAAGGCGTATCCCCCCGCAAAATAGCGCGCTGAAAGGCTTACGCCCCTTTCGATGGCAAATTTACTACAAAGAAATCAATAACCGACGCTTTTTATGTTAAAAAATATTTCACCC
>JAEDNZ010000119.1 GCA_016302215.1 Muribaculaceae bacterium | reverse complement strand
CCATGCCACCGCCGCAACCCGCTCATCCGCCACCACGCGCCTTAGCGCCGCCCTAATATAAACACCTGCCTGCCGGTATGTACTAACCCTATTATTAACCCTTTAACCCCTTATAATTAACCCGATTACTAATCCCTTAACCAAAACATACCGGCAGGCCCCCGGCGCTAAAATCAAAACCAAATCCCAAATTCCTCCAAAACCGCGCCGCCGAACCCACCGCGACCTCCGAGTGCTCTGAGTGCTCCGAGCCGCGCCGCCACGTCATATCGCCGCGCCGTCAGGCCGCGGCCCCCAAGAGCCGCCGCTAACTTCAGGCTGTAAGACGCCACCTTGCCCCGACTTACACGCTTTATAATCATTTGATAATCAATGATATACATAGCGCAAGATTGCACCTTCCAGGCTTTATGATGCTATCGACGCATTGAGAGTGTCGCAAAACTTCAAAAAGTAAAAAATGCACTTTTATAACTCACTGATTATCAGTAGGTATCATTTTATTATTTTTGCCTAAAGCATAGTTTGCAACACCATCTTTATATATGACGCGCCCGTCATACCACACTGCAGCCCCGCGCTGCTTATTGAAGCAGCGCGGGGCTGTGCTTATTTCGTGTGAGCCTTGCGGCGCGCTACTTGGTTACTACAAATTTCTTACCGCCGGTGATGTAGATGCCGGGGGTGAGGCTGTCGCGGCTCACGCGCATGCCTTGCAGGTTGTAAATCAGGGCATTGATGTCCTTATCAGCCATGATATCCTCAATTCCTGACTCGGCCACCCATGTCTCTACTTCCGACACTGACTCGGTGCCGCCGCCATAATACACAAGCTGCACGGTGAGGGTTTTGATGCTGTCCTCCTCGCCGTTGATGGTGACGGAGTTGTAGTTGTCACTCCAGTAGAAGTAGTAATCAGGAGTGGAAAGCGTGAGGGGCAGCTCGGTGAGGTCTTCGCTCAGGCACGGATATTCGGCTGCGCTGAAGGTGTAAGGCTCGCCATTGACCGTGAAGCGCAGCGCCATCTTGGCCGGATCAAGGAAATTGTCCTCGGCATCAAATGTGGCTGTGCGCAGCGCTATGCCATAGTATGTGGGCGTATCCCAGTCGTTGAAACTTACGTCGGTGAACACGGGCTTCATGGGCGTGCGGGCCACGTCATCAAATTTCTTAATCGTGGGTGCTATATAGCTGTAGAGGTGCATTGTCGACTCAGGCTCTATCGTTAGCAGAATGTCGGCCGACGGATTGGTGAGGCTGCAGCTCTCAGCATCGTAGTCAAAGGTGAGGTCAGCCTTGGTGGGTGTGAATGTGGTCATTACAAAGCCCTCGCTGTCGTCGGTCTCGTGAGTGGCAGGGGTGAGATACATCATATAGCCGGCCTCCACGCCAACTACCTGTGCATTGGCAAATGTCACCTTATCACCATTGATGGTGCCTCGCACCCACATATCGTTGTCACCTGCGAGGCCCCTTACCAGCACCTCGTTGCCCTCTACGCATACTTCGCCGAGCCGTCCCAGCTTGTCGGTGAGGTCAAGCTCGGTCACATCAGCATTGGTATATACTATCTCAGCCTCTATCTTCTCAGCGGTTGTCGATGGCTCGGCTATCGCCACGTCGAGCTTTGTGTATTCGGTTACCATATCCATGTAGCCGGCCCACTCGTTGCCATAGTCCTCGCCATAGAAGGCGGCGATGCCGCTCTCCTGGTCCACGCTGCCATCGAGCGAAATCTTGTCGCCATCTATAGTGTACGTGATTTCCGACACATCGGTATCAATCAGCACCGCTGCAAGGGCATCGTCGCCGGCGCCCTCAAGGTCAATCTTTGCCGGATAGAGATAGAGGTAGGCATTATTCCACGTATCATGCGCTATAGGGGTGCCGAGAGCCACGGTTATCTTCGTGCCATCGGCGCTAAGAGTGCCCTGTATCCAAGCATCGTTGTTGACCCACCTGAGCACATTGCGCAGCCACACCACGCCATCGTCACCTTTAACCACCTCGGCATACATGCCGTCCTGGTCTGTATAGTAGAGCTCGCCATAGTCCCAGATGAGCGAACGGCCTGCACGCTCATATACTCTGTATTCGCCCTCAGGCTTGGCGTAGAGCAGACCATCAGATGACGGCTCGGCGGCTATCTCTGCTTTCCTGACCTGGGTTGCCGACTTAGCAAACCGCACTTTCTTTACATCTCTCAAGGCATCGACACGAGCAGACGCTCCGAGCGCCACTGTCACTGCCATCAACAAGACTAAGTAAAATTTTTTCATACTATTATTCTGTTAATTATTAAACTTCAGCACAGATTTCGCGCCTTTTTATAACAAAAGATTACCAAATCTGCAATTACTGCCACAAATATATGCCAAAAATCTAAAATCACCAACATTTTTCACAAATAATAGTTAATATCACAAAAAAATACCCCATTTTGAGCCTAATCGGGGATAAGTGCTTTTCTTGGGCGCTTTTCTTGGGCGTTGCCGCTCGTTATCTCAAAAAATATGCGTAACTTTGGCAAATTATTGTGAGCCTTGAGCTCATCTTCATCACCAGCATTGACATCATACATGAAAATCAACTTTGCTCGACTACTATCCACCGCCGTCATCGCAGCATGGGCATGCTGCGCCGCCGCGGCTCTCGACCTGCCGGTGAAAAACATCAACGGCAACGAATATTACTACTATACAGTGAAGAAAGGCGACACCCTCTTCTCGCTGTCGCGCACTCTGGGCATCAGCAGCGATGATATAATACGCTGCAACCCAGCGGTGGCTGACGGCCTCCGCTCCGACGCCACGCTATACTTCCCGGTAGCTCAATTCGGCGGCGAGAGCGCCGATGATACCGGCGACGCCTCTCTTCGCCACGAAGTAAAGAAAGGCGAGACTCTCTTCGGCATCAGCCACACCTACGGCGTGTCGCCTGACGACATCGTTCGCCTCAACCCTGACGCCGAGTCGGGAATACGCACCGGTCAGATACTGATAATACCCAACGGCGAGGCTGTGCCCACTAAAGCCGCCACCTCGCCCGGCCCCCAAGCCGCTGATGTTGACGTAGCCGACGCTACCGACAGCTCCGCTACCCCTGAGGAGGCCTACGAAGTCAGCGATCAAGGCTCGGTGGCCATCATGCTACCATTTATGCTGCAAGAGGCCACGCCGTCTAAAGCCGCCCGCCGACAGCTCGACTTCTATCGCGGCTTCCTTGTCGCCGCCGACCGTCTCGGCACCAACAGCACCACTAAAATCAAGATATCAGTCTTTGACACCGCCGACAGCCTCGCCCTTGTCAACGACATTATGCGCAAGCCCGACATCACCGATGCCGACGTCATCATCGCCCCCGATGACGCTGACCAGATTAAGGCTATCCTGCACACCACCGCTGACAATGGCTCATACGTCATGACCGTCTTTAATATCCGCGACACCTCATACGTCACTGAGGCATCAGCGCTCCAGGTCAACACGCCCCACGACCGCATGTACGACAAAGCAGCCCACGCCATGCTCAGCACCTTCAGCGGCTGCACTCCCGTGATAATATCCAACTCGCGCGGCAGCAACGACAAGGAGGCCTTCACCGCCTACGTCAAAGAGCTATACACCGCCGCCGGCATCACACCCATCGAGATTGCTTACGACGGCTCGCTACGCACCTCCGACCTCGAGACGCTTGCCGAGGGCAAAGAATATGTAATACTACCCTCAAGCGGCACGGTCAGCGAATTCGGCAAATTTGCCTACGCCCTGCGCTCTTACCGCGAGACCCTTGCCGACCCATCTACCCTCCACCTCTTCGGCTACCCTGACTGGACCGCCTTCCGCAGCGACAACGCCGCTATGCTCCACGAATTGGGCGCCGTGATTTACAGCCGCTTCTTTGACGACACCACCGCCGCCGAGCGCGCCGCCTTCGTGGCCGACTTCACCCGCCACTACGGCACTGCGCCCCTCGACGGCGTGCCCAACTTCGCTCTCCTGGGCTATGACTGCGCTACTTATATCTTGCGCAATATACAAGCCAACAAAGGCACTTTTGACCCGGAAGTGCCGGCGCGACACATAGGCCTACAATCGTCATTTGACATCAAGCCCTACGATGCCGACAATAGCGACTCCGAGGCCGGCTATTACAACGATGCCATCTATATCATCTCTTACCTTAGCGGTGACAGCGTCACCACCTCCGTGCTCTAATTATGAAACGGTCGCTGCTCCGCCATTTGATGCCCATCGTCACAGTCTTCGCCGTGACACTCGCCGCCAACGCCGAGACACACTATAAGCCTCACATCTGGGTGGGTGGCCACGCCGGCATCTCGCTCTCCAAGATTTCATTCTCGCCATCGGTATCGCAAAAGATGGCGATGGCCTCAACAGGCGCACTTTCTGTAAAATACACCGAAGAAAAAATGTTTGGCATCATCGGCGAGCTCGGCTGGGCTCAACGCGGCTGGGCCGAAAATTTCAAGGAGACCACGCTCTCTTACACTCGCACACTGAGCTATCTCAACCTCTCTGTGCTCACACAAATCACCTTCGGACCGCGACGCTTTAAGTGCTTTGTCAACCTCGGGCCGCAGCTCAGCTATATGATAGCTAACTCCATCTCAGCCAACTTTGACTATACCAACCCCTACAGCGACCCCCAATTTCGCACTCTCACGGCGCGACAGACGGCACAGCTCACCGCCCCGATGAACAAAAAATTTGACTACGGCATCGCCGGAGGCCTCGGCTTTGAATTTTTTGCACACCCGCGTCACTCCGTCACCCTCGAAGCCCGATACTACTTCGGCTTGGGCAATATCCTGCCCTCGTCAAAGTCTGACACCTTCGGCGCCTCGCGCAACAACTCCATCGAGGTGTCGCTCGGCTACAACTTCCGCATTCACTGAGCCTCTCTAACCGCCCTTTTATTTGCCGCCGCTGTATTTTATAAGCGTTTCATACTCAATATACCAAAAAAAATAGCTACCTTTGCACTACCTAACGACAGCCGTCAACACCACGACGAGCGCCTGCACATTGAAAAATATCCAATAGAGTATTTATGCAAAACATCAGGAACATCGCAATCATTGCCCACGTTGACCACGGCAAGACTACACTCGTAGATAAAATGCTGCTTGCTGGGCATCTGTTTCGCGACAACCAGACCGCCGGCGAGCTTATCCTCGACAACAACGACCTCGAGCGCGAGCGCGGCATCACCATCCTCTCAAAAAACGTTTCGATAAACTACAACGGCTACAAGATAAACATCATCGACACCCCGGGGCACGCCGACTTTGGCGGCGAGGTGGAGCGCGTGCTCAATATGGCCGATGGATGCCTCCTGCTCGTGGACGCCTTCGAAGGCCCGATGCCGCAGACACGCTTCGTGCTCCAAAAAGCCATACAGATGGGCCTCAAGCCCGTGGTCGTCGTCAACAAAGTTGATAAGCCCAACTGCCGCCCCGACGAGGTGCAGGAGATGGTCTTTGACCTGATGTTCAGCCTCGACGCTACCGAAGAGCAGCTTGACTTCCCCACCATCTTCGGCTCGGCTAAAAACGGCTGGATGAGCACCGACTGGCGCAAACCCACTGACAACATCTTGCCCCTGCTTGACACCATCATAGAGCACATCCCCGCGCCGCAGACCCTTGAGGGCGACGCCCAAATGCTAATCACCTCGCTCGACTTCTCCAACTATGTAGGGCGTATAGCAATAGG
>JAEDNZ010000118.1 GCA_016302215.1 Muribaculaceae bacterium | reverse complement strand
TGTGAAGGCTGCATGGAGGACGAATTTGTTGGTGATGCGCCGCAATATGTGATGATTACCGGCGAGCATGTGCGCCTGCGCACCTCTCCCTCTACCGCCAGCGATGCCAACATCATTCTCAACGGCGACGGAGTGCCCTTATATCCCGATAAGGGCGAGAAATTTGAGTACTTAGGCGAGGTAGGCGACTTCTATCAAATCCGCACCTACGAATACTGCCCGGAGCCCTACGCCTACGTCTCCAAGCAATTTGCTACTTGCATTTATTAACGCACCCTCGCTATGCTACACTTGCTACGCGCTTTGCTCCTCGCAGCGGTGGCCTTAACCGCCATCGCCGCCAATGCCGCGCCTAAAGGCGCTGCATCAAAAAAGAATACCACGTTTATCGTAGTGTCAAAGGCTGACCTCACCCTCAAGGTGTATGATGCCGCCGGCGCTGACACCGTACTCTTGCACTCTTACCCCGTGTGCCTGGGCAAGAACACCGGCCAGAAGATGCGCAAGGGCGACAAGCGCACGCCCGAGTCTCCCGCCGATAAGCCGTTCACCATCGTCTCTATCGAGAATGCCAAGGCGTGGACTCACGACTTCGGTGACGGCCGCGGCGCTATACGTGCCTATGGCAACTGGTTTCTGCGGCTGCGCACTCCCGGTCATAGCGGCATAGGCATCCATGGCAGCACCAACAACGAGCAGTCAGTGCCCGGACGCCAGAGCGAGGGCTGCATACGTCTGCTCGATGCTGACATCATTCACCTCAAGGAGAATTATGCCCGCGTAGGTATGCCGGTCATCATCAAGGCTGAAGGTCAAGGCCTCTTGCCATGGGAGGTGCGTGCTGCCCGCAAGGCTGCAAAATAACACACCACTCACCATCTTAAAACATCTGATTGTGAAGACATTATTTTTATCCGCACTGCTAATGCTCGGCGCCGCCGTCACAGCCTGCTCCGGCAGCTCTGACGCCTCAGCCGATGCCAACGACAGCACCGCCGTAGATGCCACTGAAGCCTCTGAGGCTCAGCCCATTGATAAGGATGCTCGCATTTACTATGATGGAGCCATCGACACCGCCAACGCTCTCATCGTAATCTCAAAGCGCGACCTGCGCCTCACCGTGTATGCCACGCAGGGCGCTGACACCCTGCGCATCGCCGATTATCCCGTGTGCGTGGGCAAAAACAAGGGTCAAAAGACCAAGTCAGGCGATATGTGCACCCCAGAGTCTGAGCCCGGCAAGCCTTTCAAAATCAAGCAGATACAAGACGCTCACGACTGGTGTCACGACTTCGGCGACGGCCGCGGCTCCATCCTCAGCTACGGCAATTGGTTTATGCGCCTGGAGACACCCTTCAATGGCATCGGTATCCATGGCAGCACCAACAATGAGCAGTCAGTGCCCGGCCGCGGCAGTGAGGGCTGCATACGTCTGCGCGACGCCGACATCATCCACCTCAAGGAGAATTACGCTCGCGTAGGGATGCCCGTCATCATCAAGGGCGAGACGCAAGGCCCCCTGGCCTGGGAACGTCACGTCAAGAACGCTGACGCCAAAGGCCACAAAATCGCAGCATCAAAATAGCCCCACTTCCTCCCTTTAGGGCTATATGTCATCAGGTACGGCGCCGCCCCTCTCCATCACATCGGGGCGAGCGCCGTGCCGCTGTCTTTTATGTGATAAATGCAGCCCTGATGCCTCAAATGGCAGGTCGCTGTCTGTTTTGTGTTGTAGATTGTCGGATTTGTGCTTGTGTCGCGCGCGTGTAGAATGTAACTTTGCCGCTGAAATATTTAATATTTATAATCTCATACCTACACCTACCACCCTAATCCATGAAGACAGCCCGAAGCATCATTGCCGCGCTCATCATCGCCACCGCCGCTACCGCCGCGAGCGGCGAGAACAGCTACGGCGTGTATGTCGATGACGCAGGCATCATGCGCCGCGATGACAATCGCGCCGAGGTGCGCTACTACGGCGTCAATTACACCGTGCCCTTTGCTCATGCCTACCGTGCCCTCGGATACTTGGGCATTGACCCCAAGCAGGCTATTGACCGCGATGTGTATCACTTTGCGCGTCTGGGCCTCAACGCTTTCCGCTTGCACCTCTGGGATGTGGAGCTTACTGATAGTGTAGGCAATCTCATCTGTAATGACCACCTCGACTTGCTCGACTATCTCATTGCCGCCGTTGAGCGCCGCGGCATGTCGGTGGTCATCACAGCGCAGACCAACTTTGGCAACGGCTATCCCGAGCGAAACATCAACACCGGAGCATACTCCTACCGATACTCAAAATGCGACGTCCATCGCGACGCAGCCGCCATTGCAGCTCAGCAGCGCTATCTCGAGGCGCTGGTGGCTCACGTCAATCCATACACCTCGCGCTCCTATGCCGATGATCGCTCCATCATAGCCCTCGAGCTTAACAACGAGCCTTGCCACTGGGGCGACAAAGCCCCAATCACCGCTTATATCGATACCGTGGCAGCTGCCGCGCGCCGCGGCGGTTGGCGCAAGCCTATCCTCTACAACGTCAGCCACAACGCCGATGTCACATCAGCTTACTATGATGCCGCCGACATCGCCGGCACCACATATCAGTGGTATCCCATAGGCCTCGTCGCCGGCCACGAGCGCAAAGGCAACTTCCTGCCCAACGTCGATCGTTACGACATACCCTTTGACACCATTCCCGCTTTCGCCTCCAAGGCGCGCGTGGTATATGAGTATGACCCGGCCGACATCCTCGCTACATATATGTATCCGGCGGCTACACGCACCTTTGCCGCCGCTGGGTTTCAGTGGATTACTCAATTTGCCTACGACCCCATTGACCTCGCACCTTACAACACCGAGTATCAGACTCACTACCTCAACCTGGCCTACACCCCCGGCAAGGCCATAGGCATGATGATTGCTGCCAAGGTGGCGCAGCGGGTGCCTCGCGGCGCTGACTACGGCGCTTATCCCACCGACACCGTCTTTGACGTCTTCAGCGTCAGTGCCAAGCACAATCTGGCCATGATGAATGCCGACGACACATATTTATATACCAACACCTGCAGCGCGAAGCCCGTCAAGCCTGCGAGCCTCCGTCACATCGCCGGCTGCGGCTCGTCGCCCATCGTCAGCTATAGCGGCCGCGGCGCTTACTTCATTGACCGCGTAGCCCCGGGCAAATGGCGCCTTGAGGTGATGCCCGATGTGCTCTACGCCGCCGACCCCTTTGCCAAGCCATCGCTGTCGCGCCGCGTGGCTCACACCATCTACGCCCGCCACACCATGGTGCTCGACATTGCCGACCTGGGCCGGCAATTCAGCATCATCGACAGCATCGGTGATGTGCACACTGCCGCTGACGGCGCCTTTGACATCACCCCCGGCGTGTATCTACTGGCACGCCCCGGCGTGAAGGCTGCCATTGATGACATTGACCGCACTTTCGTAGCTCCCGAGCCTTACACCGTGCCGCTGACGCTGACTCACACGCCCGCTGCCGTGGTCTCCGCTGCCGACAATCTCGTAATCACCGCCGAGGTATTCGGCTCGGTTGAGCCCGATTCTGTGGTGGTGTATCCCGCCGATGCCTCGTTCTGGAATGACCACAACACCCTCTTCCGGCTCAAGCGCGTGGCGCCATACACTTATAGCACTGAAGTTTCCAATAGCCATTATATAAATAAGCAACAATTAGATTATCGTATCGTAGTGCATGCCGGCGCGATGTCGGCAACCTACCCTGACGGCATTGCGGGCACACCCCTTGACTGGGATGCCCGCGACAATGCCGCTTGCTATCATACCGCTATCCACCACAGCGGCGACCCGCTTATCCTATGGCGTCCCGACGCGCAGCTTGATGGCGCTGAGATATCGCTCATCCCCGATGATTGGCGTCATGTGCGCTTTCACTATGACAGCAAGACGCCGATAGCCGCCGATGCACTCTGCGTCAACGTCTCGGCCGATGGTGATGCCGCCGCTCCGACCGTGGTCTTCACCAAGCAGCTTGCCGGCCTCATCACATCTGATATAGCGCGCCGTGACGACACCGTCATCAAGGTAAAGCTCCGCGGCGAGGCTCCGCGCGACTTAACCTTGACGCTTATCAATGACGATGGCATCACCTATACGCTCAGCGAGTCTCACCGCTGCGCCGACAATGCCGGCGGCGTCATCATAGCTTACAACGTGACACCCTCCGCCGCCATCGCTCCTACGCTGCTGTGCCCGGCGCCTTACCCTTCCTTCCTTACACGCTCCATCACCCCATCAAATCTCTACCGGAAGCCATTGGCATTGCCTGACGTCCAGGCCCTACGGCTGACAGCCTCGGCATCGTTTGACCTTTGCGGCATCTGGCTCGAATAACTCTCATGTATAAATATTATAATTACTAACCATAAACTAAATTACCATGAACATCAAACAGTTATGCGCCGCATTGCTGCTTTGTGTCTTTGCTCCGATTATGGCTTATGCGCAGACACAGACAGTGACAGGCACAGTGGTCGATGAACTATCCGAACCACTGATTGGCGTCAGCGTGACTGCTGTCGGAGCTTCCGGCGGCACCACCACCGACATCGATGGCAACTTCACCATCAAAGTACCCACCACCATCAAGCAGCTCCAATTCAGCTATGTGGGCTATCAGTCGCTGACGGCCGACATCACCCCCGGCGCGGCTATGCAGATAGCCTTGCAGCCCGCCTCTAATCAGCTCAACGAGGTAGTAGCCATCGGCTACGGTATGAAAAAGAAATCTGACCTCACCGGCTCCATCGCCACCGTCAGCGAGAAAGACTTCAACCAAGGCGTCATCAGCTCGCCCGAAGAGCTTATCAACGGCAAGATTGCCGGCGTGCAAATCACCAACTCCGGCGGCTCGCCCAACAGCTACTCCACTATCCGTGTGCGCGGCGGTGCCTCGCTCAACGCCTCCAACGACCCCCTCGTGGTGCTCGATGGTGTGCCTATGGAGGTGGGCGGCGGTGTCGAAGGCGCAAGCAACTTCCTGAGCCTTATCAACCCCAACGACATCGAGAGCATGACCATCCTCAAAGATGCATCTTCTACGGCCATATATGGTAGCCGCGCCTCAAATGGTGTCATCATCATCACCACCAAGAAAGGCTCCGGCGAGCGCATCAAAGTGTCATTCCAGACTACTAACTCCATATCCACCAAGACCGATACCGCGCCGATGATGAGCACCGCGCAGTTCCGCGAGGCCGTGGAGATGTTTGGCACCGACGCCCAAAAGCAACTCGTGGGCACCGAAGATACCGACTGGAACGACCAAATCTATCACAGCGCCTTTGGCACCGACAACAACCTCAGCGTGGCCGGCCGCATATCATCGTGGCTCCCCTTCAGAGTGTCGCTCGGCGCTATGTATCAAGATGGTATCCTGCGCACCGACAATTCTACCCGATACACCGCCAACATCAACCTCACCCCCTCGTTCTTCAACGACCATCTGCGTGTCAACATCAGCGGCAAAGGCACCTATGCTCGCAATCGCATCGCCAACACCGGCGCCATCTGGAACGCCGCCGCTTATGACCCCACACAGCCCGTATATGCTGACAACAACCTCGGCGGATACTACGAGGCCATTGACGCCAACTCCGGCGCTCCCTCGCAAGGCGCTATCGCCAACCCTCTCGGCCAGATTATGCTCTATAACAATAGATCCAACGTGTATCGCTTTGTAGGTAACATTGACCTCGACTATCGCCTCCACCCGC